>UQBS01000001.1 GCA_900539345.1 uncultured Coriobacteriaceae bacterium
TTCTGGGACTATTGGGAGGGGCGGGCCACCATGTCAACGCTGGTCTAACAGAGAGTTTTTGTTTAAAGCTCTGCCGCATCCACTTTCTCGAAGCGCCATGTCTGCTTGATGTCTGGGTATTTCTCATGGTCGACTTCGCTTTCAAACATCGCGCGGGGCCGGCACCACACGCCGAAGGGCGGGTAGAGCGCCTCGTACACTACGAGCTCCTCGTCGGTCTCCGTGTGGCGGGCGAACGCAAGCACGCGGTAGAGGTAGCGCTGGCTGCCGTCGGTTACCGTCTCGCGCTTGAAGTTGCGCACGATGTCGCCGGGCGCAAACGTGCGGTTGTCCATAGGCTGTCCTTTCATGCCGAGGTTTCTTGCGGGCAGGTGCTTGCTGCGCTGCCATGTCAGAAGCAATCATACCTATTTTGCCTGCACGCGGGGAGGGGAGAGGCGACCTGTGCCAGCCGCCGCCCGAGAGCGCGGCCCGGTATGCGTCGTCCACAAAAACGCCCCGCCCACAATGCGCCGCGCGGGCGAAAAGGGGACGGGGCAAGGCGCCAGCCGAAAAAGGAACGCTACGAGGGATTAGTCCTGCTTGACCGATTCGTCAGCCTGGGCAAAGGCGGGAAGGTCGCACGTCTCGCCCTTGGTCTTGGCGCACAGGGCCACAGTGCTCGACAGGGCGACGAGTGCGATGACGTTGGGCAGCACCATGAGCTGGTTGAACATGTCGGCCAGCTCCCACACGAGGTCGTTGGAGAGCAGCGACCCCAGGAAGATGAACACGAGCGCGATGGCGGAGAACACGGGTACGGCCTTCTTGCCGAAGAGGTAGATCACGTTGATCTTGGCGAACAGGTTCCACGACAGGATGGTGGAGAAGGCGAAGAACAGCAGGCAGATGGCCACGAAGATGTTGCCGATGTTGCCGCCCATGAGGCTGGAGAAGGCAATCTGGGCCATGTTGGTCTTGTCCACGCCCTCGTAGAGGCCCTGGGCAAGCACGCCGTCGCCGGTGTAGAGGATGGTGATGACGACGAGGGCGGTGATGGAGACGACGACGATGGTGTCGATGAACACGCCGATCATAGCGACGACGCCCTGCTCATGAGGGGTCTTGACGTTGGCGAGGGCGTGAGCGTGCGGGGTGGAGCCCATACCGGCCTCGTTGGAGAACAGGCCGCGCTTGGCACCCTGGGAGATGGCGGCGATGATGCCGAAGGTCACGCCGCCGATCTGGGCCTGCGGGTTAAAGGCGCACTCAAAGATGAGGCCGAAGGCCGCGGGCACCTGGCTGGCGTGGGAGATGAGAACGGCCAGGCCACCGATGATGTAGATGATGGCCATGAAGGGGACGATCTTCTCGGTGACGGAGGCGAGGCGCTTCACGCCGCCCAGGAAGATGAAGCCGGCGACAGCGGCCACGAGCAGGCCGATGATCCACGCGGGAATGCTGAAAGCGGTGGCGCAGGTGGAGGCGATGGAGTTGGACTGCACCATGCAGCCCATGAAGCCCAGGGCCAGGATGATGGCGACCGAGAAGAAGCCGGCCAGGAAAGTGCCGAACTTGCCGTGGAAGGCGGTCTTGATGTAGTAGACCGGGCCGCCGTGCACGGTGCCGTCGGCGTCGACCCTGCGGGTCTTCTGAGCCAGGACAGCCTCGGCGTAGTTGGTGGCCATGCCCAGGATGGCGATGAGCCACATCCAGAAGATGGCGCCCGGGCCGCCCACGAGGATGGCGCCGCAGGCGCCCACGATGTTGCCGGTGCCCACCTGGGCGGCAACGGCGGTGGCAAGCGCCTGGAAGGAGCTCATGCCGCTCTCATGCTTCTTGCCGTTGAGGGAGAAATTGCCGAACACGCGGCGCATACCCTCGCCGAAGCAGCGGAACTGCACACCGCGGGTGCGGATGGTGAAAAAGAGGCCCGCGCCGATGAGCAGCACGATGAGCACGTAATTTGAAAGGTAGGAATTGATCGTCTGTACGATCTCGAGCAGTTCTTCTTGCACTTTGGGTCGTTCCTTTCCAAGTCGTAACACATACATTTACGGCTGGAGAAAGGACGTAGGTCGGCTTGTCGCCCATTGAGCGCAGGAGATACGAGTCTCCCTGCTACCAGGATGCGCACCGCCTCTGTCCGTTTGCCTGAGAGTTTCGGCTGGTACATTCTGTACCGCCTTGCCCCTTCGGCACTCACTTAAGAGTTCTCCAGAGGTTTCTCCGCTTCCGGTTTGCCCTGTGGCATTCCGAAAGCATCAACGAAAGCACGTGGCGCATTATTAACGATTGTTTCGCGCTAGCGCAAGGAAAAGCTCGCTTTTACCCACTGCGTTAGCCTTTCTGTAACACTTCACCATAGAGCCGACATATTTCACGGGCTTTTTGGTTTGTAAACAAAAAGGCATGGAATACCCCGAGTGTGGTATAACGTGTTTAAATATCGAAGGTGCGGGTACGGCAGGCGTGCGTGGCCAAGGGGTTGTGGACGGGGGCGCCGCCGGCCTGCATGAGCGTGAGAAAGGGGTACGGTATGTCCGAGCCCATCGAGGTACAGGCCCAAGTCATCGAGCCTGAGAAGAAATCTCGCCATTACAAGTGGTGGTTTGTCGCGTTGGGCGTCTTGGTGACGCTGGCCGGCGTTGCATGCATTGCGTGGCCCGCCGCCTCGCTTGCCGTGGTAGCTGGCGTGGCCGGTATCTGCTTCCTCGCAAGTGGCATCACGCGCATCGCCACGTTCTTCGACCTGGGTGCCTTCTCCCTTTTCGGAGGCTCGACGCTGTTCATGGGCATCCTTGATGTGATCGTGGGCATCATGTTCCTTATCCACCCCCTCATCGGCGGTATCACCATTGCCATGCTCGGCGGCATCGCTCTCATCGTCACCGGCGTGATGGACGCTGTGGCAAGCGTGCGCATGAAGCGTGCCATCGGTACGGGCCCCATGGTCTTGGAGATCCTGGGTGCTATCGTCACGGTCATCTGCGGCGTACTCGTTCTTATGGCTCCGCGCCTCTTTATCATCTACCTGGGCATTATGCTCATCATCCGCGGTGTGATGACGGTCATCTCCGCATTCATGGTCTCTGCGTTCATCAAGGACCTCAAGAACGACCTGCTGCTTAAGTAAGCAGTTGCGCGACCTGCGACAAGCGCCGCACAAGGCTCGCAAGACACACGAAACCCCCTGGGGGCCGGCGAGAAATCTCGTGGCACCCAGGGGGTTTCTTTTTGTGCGGCCTTTGGACGCGAGCGGTCTTCGTGCGGTCCTGCCGTCCCAGCGGAGCCGCGGCGTTCTCGCGTCCTATCGCCTCGGCAGTTTGTCCTGCCAGCCGCGCAGGTTCTCGAGTGCGGCGAGCAGTGTCTTGTCGGACTTGGCGAAGTGGAAGCGGATGTAGCGGTTTTCGGGCTCGCGGAAGAAGCAGCTGCCCGGCACTCCTGCCACCTTGGCGTATTGTGCCAGGTCGCAGGCGAAATCCTCATCGCTGGCATAGCCGGCTTCGGAGATGTCGCACATCACGTAGTAGGCGCCCTGGGGCTCCACGAACTTCATGTTCAGGTCGGCCAGGCCGTTGCAGAAGAGCTCACGCTTGTGGGTGTACTCGGCGGTGAGCTCGTCGTAATAGGAGTCGGGCATGGTGAGCCCCACCACGGCGGCCTCCATGAGCGGGGCGGGTGCGCCCACGGTGAGGAAGTCGTGCACCTTTTTGGCGACCTCCACCACTTCTTGGGGAGCGATGATGTAGCCCAGGCGCCAACCGGTGATGGAGTAGGTCTTGGAGAGCGACCCACACGAGATGGTGCGGCACTGCATGCCTGGCAGGCTGGCAAAATAGACGTGCTTGTTGGGGGCGTAGACGATGTGCTCGTACACCTCGTCGGTGATGATCCACACGTCGTACTTCTCGGCCAGGTGCGCGATCGTCTCAAGCTCGGGGCGCGTGAAGACGCGGCCGCAGGGGTTGGAGGGGTTGCACAGGATGAGCGCCTTCACGCCCTCCTGGGCCATGGCGGCCTCGAGAGCGGCTTCGTCGAAAGTGAACGCGGGCGGCACGAGCGGCACGTAGATGGGCTCGGCGTGGCACAGGATCGCGTCGGCGCCGTAGTTTTCGTAGAAGGGCGAGAACACCACGACCTTGTCGCCGGGGTCGCACACGGTGTGCACGGCGCACATCATGGCCTCGGTGCTGCCGCAGGTGACGACGATGTTCTTGTCGGGGTCGATGTCGATGCCCATGAAGCGGTGCTGCTTGGCGGCGAGCGCCTCGCGGAAGTTCTGTGCGCCCCAGGTGAGGGCGTACTGGTGCGGGCCCTCGTAGGCGACCTGCGCCAGGCGGTCGAGGAGCTCTTTGGGCGGGTCGAAGTCGGGGAAGCCCTGGGAGAGGTTGACGGCGCCATGCTTGAGCGCCACGCGGGTCATGCGGCGGATGACCGAGTCGGTGAAGCCGTCGGTCGACGTGCTGAGGGCTTTCATAGAAGGGGAGTCCTTTCGGGTGTGTGGGGTCTATCGGGTCCAGCTGGAGCGAATCTGTTCCCACTTGGCGTCGCGGCCGGCGACGACGCGGGCAATCTCCTCGTCGTCAAGTGCGCGGAAGCGTGTCTGTCGACGCAGGTAATGGGCCACGTCGGAGAATTCCTTGGGGTTGCGGTTGAGCTTGAAGGCGCCTCCGGCGAGGCCGCTCACCGCAGGACCCTCGTACTCGGCCAGATACCACAGGCCGCAGTCCACAACCTCCTTGGCGATCTCGATCGTCTCGTCGGTGGCGTGGCCCCAGCCGGTGGGACAGGGGGCGATGACGTGGATGAACTTCGTGCCGCGGATCTTGCTCGCCTTCTCTACCTTGGCGGTGAAGTCGTTGAGGTAGCCGACGCTTGCGGTGGCGGCGTAGGGCAGGCCGTGAGCGCACACGATCTCGAAGAGGTTCTTCTTCTGCGTGAGACAGCCGTGGTCGTTTTTGCCGGCGGGCGTGGTGGTGGTGCGGGCGCCGAAGGGCGTCAGACCGCTCTTCTGGATGCCCGTGTTCATGTACGCCTCGTTGTCGTAGCAGATGTAGATGATGTCCTCGTTGCGGTCGATGGCGCCCGACAAGGCCTGGATGCCGATGTCGGCCGTGCCGCCGTCGCCGGCGAAGCCCACCACGTTGAACGTGTCGGGGTCCTCGCCTTGGGCCTCAAGACCTGCGCGAATGCCGGTGAGGACCGATGCGGTGGCCGCAAAGGGCGTGATGAAGGCGTTGTTGGCGAAGCACAGCTGGGGGAAGTTGAAGCCTACGGCGCTCATGCAGCCGGCCGGCAGTGCGCAGATCGTGCGGGGCCCCAGGACCTTGAGGGCCTGGCGCACCACGAGCGACCCGGCGCAACCCGCGCAGGCCTTGTGGCCGTAGAAGTACTCGTTGTCGGTGATGGTGCGAGCGTTTACCGTCATGGCCTACCTGCCCTTCTTTGAGCCGAACGTGTCAGCCATGGAGTTGATGCCAAGGAACTGCACGCGCTCGGCGGCCCCGCCTGCGGCGAACGTGAGTGTCTTGAACGCGCCTGCCACCTGGTCGGCCGTGATGTCGGCGCCTCCCAGGCCGCCGATGAAGTTGCATGTGGGTACGTGGGCGTCTTGCTGGAAGAGAGCCGAGTTCACATTCGTGAAGACGGTGCCTTCCGCGCCGAACGACACGTCTTTTTCGAGCACGCCCACCGCGCGCGTGTGGGCCAGGGTGAGCGCCAGGTCGCGCGAGGCGAAGGGGCGCAGGTAGCGAATGCGCAGCATGCCGGCCGCCATGCCCTGCTCGCGCAGGCGGTCGACGGTCTGGCGCACGAGGCCCGCCACGCTGCCCAGGCAAACCATGACGTACTCGGCGTCCTCGCAGCGGTATTCCTCGAAGGCGCCCGTGTAGGAGCGGCCGCAGGTGCGCTCGAAGGCGGCCTCCACCTCGTCGATGACGCCGATGGCACCGAGCATGTCCTTGTGGGCGTAGTACTTGTAGTAGCGGTTGTGCTCGGGGCCGGCCGAGTAGCCCATGTTCACGGGGTGCGCGAAGTCGAACTTGTTCGTCGTCGCGTAGGGCGGCAGGAACGCGTCGGCCTGCTCGGGGGTGGGAACCTCCACGGTCTCGTAGGTGTGCGTGAGCGCGAAGCCGTCGAGGTTCACCATGACGGGCGTCATGACGCGCGGGTCCTCTGCCAGGCGATATGCCATGAGGGCCATGTCGAGCGCCTCCTGGTTGTCTTGCGCGTAGCATTGGATCCAACCGTGGTCGAGCAGCGACAGCGAGTCGCGCTGGTCACCGTAGATGTTCCAGGGAAGCGCGGTGGAGCGGTTCGCGTTCATCATGACGATGGGGAAGCGCCCGCCGGCGGCATAGGTGAGGACCTCGGCCATGTAGAGCAGGCCCTGGCTCGAGGTGGCCGTGAAGGCGCGTGCGCCCGTGGCGCTGGCACCCATGGCGCAGCACAGTGCGGAGTGCTCGCTTTCCACGTGGACGTATTTGGCGTTGAGCTCGCCGGACTCGACCATCTCGGAGAGGCGCTCCACCACCACGGTCTGCGGGGTGATGGGATAGGCGCTGATCACCTGGGGCCGTGCCAGGCGCACGCCTTCGGCGAATGCCTCGTCACCTGACAAGAAGCGCTTCATCGTGCCTCCTCGTGCTCGGGCACCATGGAGATGGCGCCGCAACGGCAGGCCTTGGCGCACACGCCGCAGCCCTTGCAGAAGTCGTAGTCCACAGCCAGGCGGATGCCGCCGCGCGCGTCCTCGTCGGCCATCTTGTAGATGGTGCCGTCGGGGCATTGCATGTAGCACAGCAGGCACCGCGTGCAGGCGGTCTCGTCAAGCACAGGGCGCATCGAGCGCCAGCCGGCGTTTTTGGAGACCAAGTGCCCCGCCTCGAAGCAGGTCGTGCGGGCAAAGACCATCGGGTCGAGGTGGGTGTCGCGCAGGGTCGGGATGATGCGGGGTGCACCGTCGCAGCCGAGCAGGGCAGGCGAGGGAGCCACGGCCGCGAGGTCTTTGGGCGCGTCGGCGCTGGCGCGTGCCTGCGGTGCGGCGCCAGACGTAAGGCGTTCCAACCCCGCTACCTGGGCGTTTGCGCCAGGTGCGGCGGTCGTGCTGGTGAGGTTGCCCTCGCCTGCGAGCGCGTGGCTGCCCCCGCAGGCGGGCTCGCCTGCCGCCCCGGCGCGTTCCGCATTCCACGCGTCCCTCTCGGCCAGCACGCGCTCGACCACCGCGAGGTTCTTGGCATGGAGCTTCTCGGGCATGTACTGGCGGATGGCCTCGCACACGTCCTCGGCGCGCACCTCGTCGCACAGGGCGGCGAGCGCTCCCAGAAAGACGGTGTTGGGGATGGCGCGGCCGAGCACCTCGGTCGAGATGCCGTCGGCGTCGATTGCCGTGACGCGCGGGTCGTCCCAGGTACGCGCACTGTTCACCAGCACGCGACCACCTGCCTTGAGCTCGTCTTCCCAGCCCGGGGCAAAGAGCGTCTCGTCCAGGTAGACCACAAAGTCCGCCTTGGTGGAGGCGCTGCGGTCGCCGATGGGGCGGTCGTCGAGCTTGGTGAACGCGCGCATGGGGGCACCGCGCCGCTCGGGCCCGAACGACGGGAACGCCAGCGCGTGGCGTCCCGGTGCCATGGAGCACGCCGCGCCCAGCAGGCGGGCCGCCGTGAAGGCGCCCTGGCCTCCGCGGCCATGCCAGAGTATCTCGATCATATGGCTCCCTCAACCGTATGCGTGTCTACCAAAAGGCGAGGTTGTCGCAGGTGTCCGCGGCAACCTCGCCAGGATTGTCCCATTGTACTGTCGCCAGTGTTTCCGCGCTTTTAAGCAGGGCGGACGCCCACACTACTTCCAGTGCGCCTTGCTGCGGGGGTCACAGGCGTGCAGGGGCGTCGCCTACTTCGCGTAGAGCTCCAGGCTGCGCGCGAGCTTCTCCACAAAGCGCTGTGCGATGGGGCTCAGCTCCTCGTCGGTGCGGGTGATATAGCCCAGCGACAGCTCGACGTCGCTCTCAAGCGGGATGGTGGTGAGCGAGCCGCCGTCGGTGATGCCCACGAGGATGCCGCTCGTGAACGTGTAGCCGTTCATGGCCACGGCAAGCTCCGACAGGGAGGCGCGGTCGGTGAGCGCGATGCTCTTGGCGTGCGGCAAATCGCCCAGGGCCTCCTCGGCCAGGTAGTCGGGGGCGCCGTCCTCCTGCTCGAAGTAGACGTAAGGCCAATCAGCGAGCTGGTCGGGCGTCAGGCTCGTGGCGTTGGAGAGCGGGTGGCTCGCGGGCAGCGCCACGCGGGGCTTCGAGGTCGCAAGCTCGTGGAACTCCAGGCCGGCGGCCTCAATCTCGCGGTCGATGTCGGCAGCGGTGCGCGTGTTGCGCATGAGCACGCCCACCTCGCTGCGGCCCTCCACGACGTCGGCGATGACGCCGCGTGTGGTGCGGTCGCGCAGGGCATAGGAGTACTCCTCGCCGCCCAGGGCGAGGATGGTGTGAGCGAATGCCTGCACGTCGAACAGGTAGTGCTGGCCGGAGACGGCGAATTTCTGAGCCATGGTGGGCCCTCCTTAGTTGTTGCGCTCGTCGATGAAGCGGGACGCCTTGTGCTCGCTGGAGACGTTGAGCTTGCCTTCGTCGAACACGAGCACCTTTGCGGGGCGCACGCCGGTGTGGGTCTTGAGGGCGTTCTCCACGCGGCGGGCAATCTCCTCGTAGGAGTCCTCGATGCCCGAGGAGCGCTCCACGCTCACCTCGTAGCGGGTGGTGAAGTTCTCGTTGTACACGCGGATGCGGTACTCGCCGGTGAGGCCGGGTTCGGCGCGCACCACGTACTCGACGTCGGTGGGGAACACGTTGACGGCGCCGACGATGAACATCTCGTCCTTGCGGCCCTGGATGTGGATGCGGGCCAGGGTGCGGCCGCAGCTGCAGGTGTCGGTGGAGACGTAGCCGATGTCGCCGGAGCGGAAGCGGATCATCGGGCGGGCCTTCTTGCACAGCGTGGTGTAGACGAGCTCGCCGCGCGAGCCGGGCTCGAGCACCTCGCCCGTCGCGGGGTCCACGGTCTCAACGAGGATCTGGTCCTCGACGATGTGCAGGCCGTCCTTGGCCTCGCACATGGCCGCGCAGGCGCCGTAGATGTCGGACAGGCCGAAGAAGTCGACGAGCTTGGCGCCCCACAGGTCCTCGATGGCCTTGCGCGTGGTGGCGATGGAGCCGCCGGGCTCACCTGCGACGATGATGGTGTGGATGTTGAAGTCGGTCTTGGGGTCGAGACCCTTCTCGATGGCCTTGTTGCCCAGCTGCCAGGCGTAGGACGGGCTCGTCCAGATGATGGTGGGCTGGTAGTGCTTGAGCACGAAGAGCAGGCGGTCGGAGGGCACGGCGCCCACCCAGATGGCCGTGGCGCCCAGGTTCTGCGCACCGATGACGTCGGGTCCGCCCACGTAGAGGGCGAAGTTGAGGCCGTGGACGTAGCGGTCGGTGGGACGCATGCCGGCCTGCCAGAACAGGCGAGCCTCGGTGTCCTGCCACAGGTCGAAGTCCTCCTGGGTGAACGGGCTCATCGTGGGTACGCCGGTCGAGCCCGAGCTCGTGGCCATGAACACGACGTCCTCCTCGGGCACGGCGCACAGCCCGCCGAAGAAGGAGCCGACGCCCTGAGTCTCGCGCTCGGTCTTCTTGTCGATGAAGGGGAACTTCTCGATGTCCTTGAGCGTGTGGATGTCCTCGGGGCTCACGCCGGCCTCGTCCCAGGCCTGCTTGTAGTAGGGGGCGTTGTCGTAGGACCAGCGCACCATCTCCTTCAGGCGCTCAAGTTGGAGCTGCTCGAGCTCGGGGCGAGGCATGCACTCGATTTCGGGGTCGTAGTACTTCTGGTCGTAGGGCAGCTTTTTCTTTGCCATTGCGGTCTCGCTTTCGTGTGTCTCGAAGCCCGCATGTGGGGGCTTGCGGGGGTTGTCCTCAAGGTGGTTACGCAGTCTAGCGCCTCGCGGGCAACCCGAAAGCTACGCATTATTGCAAACTGGCTATTGAAAAAATTGATATATGTATGATTACCGGGTGTTTTATTCGTTCATGGAGCCGGTTCGATAACCATCCATGTCGATTGAGACGTGCTTGAATCCCAGTTCGTGGAGGGCTTGTGTGCCGCCGTTGCGCAAAAAGTCGAACATCGCGGCGATGCGCTCGGGCTCCACCTCCACGCGGGCCATCTCACCCTTGTCGTGCATGCGCACGCGCACCTGGCGAAAGCCTGCGTCGATGAGGAGCTGCTCGGCTTTGTCCACGCGCTCCAGCATCGGGTTGGAGATGAGCTCGCCGTAGACGAAGCGGCTGGCCAGGCAGGCAAACGAGGGCTTGTCCCAGGTGGGCAGGCCCAGCTCGCGCGACAGGTCGCGGATGTCCTGCTTGGTGAGGCCTGCCTCGAGCAGCGGGCTCAGCACGCCGGCTTCCTTCACAGCTGCAGATCCGGGGCGATAGTCGGAGAGGTCGGAGACGTTGGAGCCCTCCGCGCAGGCGATGTGGGCGCCTGCCTCGATGAGTCCCATCTGTGCGGCTTTGGTATCAGCCGTTTCCTTGAGGTGCGCGAACAGGTCGCGCTTGCACAGGTAGCAGCGGTTTTTGGGGTTGTGGCTGAAGCCCTCGACCCCCTCGGCGTCGTGGGCGATGAGCACTTGCTCGATGCCGCGGGCCTGGCAGAAGGCGATTGCCTCGTCGGTCTCGCGCTGTGGGTAGAGCGCGTTGGTCTCGGTGACGGCGATGACGCGGCCGCCGAGCTGCTCGTGGGCCACGGCCAGAAGCAGCGTCGAGTCCACGCCACCCGAGAAGCTCACCGCAATGGCGCCCAGACTTTTGAGATGGGCCCTCAAAGCCTCAAGCTTGGCGTGCTGTTCGTTCGTTGCGATGAAATCTACCATGGCTTCTCCTTTTGCAGCCGCATATGGTGTGCGCTGTTCTGCATTTTTGCGCAAAAAGGGTAGCGTATTTATGCGCATGCTTCCTGCAGTGACAAAACTCGTCCAGAATTTGCAATAATTTAGCGATTTGCGTTTGGTTTTTTCAGCACTTTCCTTTTAGGAGCGAACCGCCTATGGCACTCACCGCTAAGCAGCGCAAGCACCTGCGCAGCATGGTACACAACATGGAGCCTGTGCTCATCGTGGGCAAGTCCAACATCAACGAGGGCCTCATCGCCCAGGCAAACGAGGCCCTCGAGGCCCGCGAGCTCATCAAGTGCTCGGTCCTGGACGCCTCGGAGCTCACGGCCCGCGAGGCTTGCGACGAGCTGTGCGCCCGCACCGGCGCCGAGCCCGTGCAGGTCATCGGCCACAAGTTCTCGGTCTACCGTCCCACGCACCGCAAGGACGTCAAGAAGATCGAGCTGGACTAACACAGCAACGGGCGCGGCATGCCCCGTGGCACACGCGCCGTCCTTGGCCATATGGGCAGGGGCGGCGCGTTGCCGTTTATGGGCTACATCATCGAGCAGGGCATATCAGGAGGAGCACACATGAAAGAAGAGCGCGCAGCGTACATCCAGGCCATCCGCGACCTCGACGGCGACCTGCCGGGCCGTCGCGCCGCGCTCGATTTCGTGGAGCAGTCCGACATCTGGGTGCACGGGGCTCCCGCTCGCTTCCCCTACGTGCCCTATCTCTTCAACGCCGCCGACGTGGCCTTCTTGCAGGACACCTGCACGCAGATTCACACCATCCTCTCCAAGGTCATCGCGCGCTATGTGGACGAACCCTCCTATCGCGACCTCTTCTGCTTCCCCGAGGAAGTGAAGCGCCTCATCCTTTTGCCCTGCGGCTACGACGAGAAGCTGCCCATGGGCCGCTTTGACCTGTTCCTCAACGAGGACGACCTGTCGTACAAGTTCTGCGAGTTCAACACCGACGGGTCGGGCGCCATGTCGCGCGACCTGGTGTTGGCCAGCGCCCTTGAGCAGACCCCGGCTTTCGCCCGCTTCGCGCAGGGCAGGCGTGTGGAGAAGTTCGAGCTCTTCGACAGCTGGGTCGAAGCGTTCATGCAGGTGTACCGCTCCGACCGCTTTGCCAGCGCCCCTGTGCCCAACGTCTGCGTGACCGACTTTGCCGAGTCGGGCGTGTTCAGTGACTTCAACCGCTTCATCGCCGCCTTCGAGCGCGCGGGCATCCCCGCCCGCTTCGTGGACGTGCGCAGCTTCGAGTTCGACGGCGAGAGGCTCATCGACCCTGCCGACGGCACTCAGATCCACGCGATCTACCGCCGCGCCGTCACGAGCGAGATTCTGCAGCACCCCGGCGAGTGCGATGCGCTCATCGACGCCGTCGCCGCAGGTAAAGTCTGCCTTATCGGTCACTTCCGCACCACCGTCGTGCACTCCAAGATGGTCAACGTCGCGCTGTTCGACGAGCGCACCCGCGCTTTCCTCACGCCCGAGGAGTGCGCCTTCATCGACCGCACGGTGCCGCGCACCTATCGCTTGCGTTGCGATAACGCCACGCTCGACCTTGACGACGTGCTCCAGCACAAGGACGCCTGGATCGTGAAGCCCGAGGACGATTATGGCGCGCACGGCGTCTATCCTGGCGTCGACTTCGACCAGGAGAGCTGGGAGCGCACCGTGCGCGACAACCTCGACTGCGGATACATCGCCCAGGAGTTCTACCAGCCCGCGCGCGTCGACGTCGTGCTGCCCGAGCACGCCGAGGGGCAGGACCCCTGCCTCGTGGAGAGCTGGCAGTCGATGCCGGGCTTCTATCAGTACAACGGGCATGTGGCGGGTCTGTATTGCCGCCTGGGCCAGGAGGGCGTCATCGCGCTCGACCACGGCGGCCTGTGCTCGTGCAGCTTCAAGGTGGACTGCTAGGTGGCCAAGAAGAAAGGCAAGACCTTCGGCGACCGCCTGGCCCGCCAGCTCAAGGTGAGCATGGGGGCCTGGTGGAGCGACGAAGGCATCCAGGCAATCAATGAGATAGCGCGTCAAGGAGAGGTTGAGGTGGCCGATGCCACCTTCGGCAGCCTCGTGCTGCAGCCGTGCCTCACCTTCCAGCACGAGATGGCCGTGCGCGACTTCGACGAGCAGGGCAAGGAGTTCGACGACCTGTCGCCCTTCGTCTATCCCGAGCTCATGCGCACCTGGGAGCACAACAGTGCCTGCGTGGAGTTCTCCGAAGGCGCCACGGCGGTCGCATTCGATTCCGAGCCTGGGTTCGTCCAATCGGTGTCGCTGGCGGGTTTGTTCGACTTCTTCCCGGGCTGCGTGGCGCTCGACGTGCGCAAGCTCAATGTCATGCTCTACAACATCGTGGTGGACGAGGTGTTCGTCTACCCCTCCTACAACGCCGTGAACGGCCATGTCGCGCTCATGTTCGTGGGCGTGAACCAAAACCTTGGCTTTACGTTTGCCTACGAGGCGCGCCTGGTGCTGCAGGGCGAGACGTTCGGCGACGCTGCCCGCGCAACGAACCGCGTGTTGGAGGAGGAGCGTTCGGCATGCCTGGGTGGTTTCTCCACTGCGCCCTCCGAGGAGTTCTTCTCGGCGCTCGACTCCGAGCCCGAGCTGTTCGCCGTGACCTGGCGTCTTCTGGCCGCCCTGTGCTCGGAGCGTGTGGAGCTCGTGCGTCAGAGCTGGGGTCGCGGCGAGACGGTCAAGGTCCGCGCCCGCAAGCCCGAGAGCCAGCAGGTGGTTGAGGGCGTGCATGTGGGGGAGGGGCATGGCGGCCAGGCTGCTGCAGCCGGTGAGCAGGCGCAGGCGAGCCCTGCGTCGCAGGTGGACGCTTCGCAGGCGATGTCTGCCGGGGAGGCTGCAACCCAGGGGAAAACCGTGGACGGCGGCGTGGCCGCTGGACGGGTTGACCTGCATGCAGAAGGCCCTGGTGCTGGGGCTGACGGGCAAGTTGCTGCGGCTGGTGGCGTTGCATCCCAGGGGCAGGCCGCCTCGCGTGCGCAGGGTTCTGATGACCAGGGGCGGGTCGCCACGCCTGCGGATGACGGTGTTGCCGAGGGGCGGGCCGCCGCGCATGAAGGGGACGCTGCGGTCGAGTGCGGTGGTATCTCTGGCGAGTCTGTTGCACACGGCGAGGCCGCAGAGACCGCTGCTACATCTGCGGACGTCGAGCGCGCAGAGGAGGCCCGGCTTGAGCGCGACCTGCTCCAGGAAGAGGTCGACCGCCTGCGTGCCGAACTCGAGTCGCAGAAGTCTGCCGCCGCGTTTCGCACGCGCCAGCTCGAGGACGAGGCGCGTGAGCTGCGTGAACGCGCCCAAGGTCTTGAGAGCCGCGCCCGCCTTGTGGAGACCATGGACCTGCCCGAGACGCCCTATGAGGCGCTCTCATTGGCTGCCCAGGCTTTCTCCGATCGCATCGTCGTGCTTGACCGCGCGCGCAAAAGCGCCGAGGACTTCGTGAAGGGCGACCCCGGCGAGGTCTGGGCGGTGCTGCGCTCGGTGGCCGTGACGCTTCACAGCCTGCTTTTCGTCGAGCGCGAGCGCGGTTTGGCCAACGCCTTCCGCGACCGTACGGGCTACGAGCTGGCCCTGCGCGACTCGAAGGGTGCCAACCGCAACCCCGACCAGAAGGCCGAGCGCATGGTGGAGTACGAGGGCGCCGTGCGCGACGCCACGATGCACATCAAGGGCCGCGGCCTGCGCAAGGGCGAGAGCCTGCGCGTGCACTTCTTCGTCGACTACGACAAGAAGAAGATCGTCATCGCCCACTGCGGCGAACACCTCACCACCGACCGCACCTCAAGCATGTAGTGGCGGACATTAAAATGTGTGACATTTCTCCTATATAGATGTATTATCCTGTCTTAATATGAACATGTTCTCCTATTAAGGCGGATACAACGATGCAACTTCAACTCAAGATGTATCGCAAACAGGCAAAGATGTCGCAAGCTGAACTGGCGGCGATGCTTGGCGTAAGCGCCCGCACGGTTGGTGCGTGGGAACGCGGCGAGAACCAGCCTGATGCCGATCAGATATGGCGATGTGCAGAAGCGCTCGGATTGTCGCCCAACGAAATATATGGTTGGGTCTCTCCGGATGATTCCCGGGCAACTCCTGCCGAGCAAGACAGCAACGACTCAATGGAACGTCAGCTAATCGATGCTTTTCATTCTATGAACGCTGCGGGTAAGGTAAGCCTTGTCGCTGTGGCTCGCTCTCTTGCATCCATCCCATGCAATCGAGTCTGATGCCTTTTGTTTTCTGCAGAGTGATTTGGGCAGCAATCTAATCAGGAAAGTAATCTAAATCGAGTTTAGTTTTGTATTGAAAATAAATATAAATCAGCTTTATAATTACTTTTGAAGGGTTGCTTTATGGTCAAGCGCAAGGAGGTTACGGACCTGTTGAGAAGGGCGGGCTTTACGCCTTGCGGTGGAACAAATCACGAGCATTGGACTAATGGTGAAAGGTGGACGCAGGTCCCCCGGCATGGTGAGATCCCGAACATCCTCTTCGAGAAAATCAAGAAGCAGGCTGGTCTCAAATAGGGTATCGCGGAGGTGCTGTACATGTTTGCGGTGTATGAGTTCGAGTTTTTTGAAGACGAGGGATGGGTGCTTGCTTTTCCCTTTGGGCTTGAAGGTGGTACCCAGGGAAGAGACATGGCGCAGGCAGTTCGCATGGCGGCAGATTGGCTTAAAGGTGAAGTAGAACACAGCCTGATGAATGGCACGCCGCTGCCTTCCCCGACGTTTGGCAATACTGCGGAACATGGCGGCATAATCGGTGTCGTGGGCGTTGAAACCTCGTTGGAGGCCATTGACACGGTGCTTGCGAGTGAGGCCGCCGAGATGCTCGGCGTTTCTCGCGGTCGCGTGTCGCAGATGCTTGCCGCGGGGCAGCTCGAGGGATTCCGCAGGGGGCGTGCTACGTTTGTCACGAGAGAGTCGGTGAAGACCCGGCTTGCAGAGGCGCCAAAAGCGGGAAGGCCTCATCGGGAGGCGAGGGAGCTCGTCGTGGCGTAAGGTTCCGGATCGAGATCGAGCCTTGCGCTCGCGTGGTCTTGGGCAGAAACGAAAAGAACCCGTTAGGCGCACTGCCTAACGGGTTCTTACAAGATTTCAATGGCTCCCCATCGGAGGGGATACGCGAATCAAATACGCAGCTTATGACGGTAGTTTATACATACTTATCGACAAGGCGGCGTAAATTACATGCTGCAAGTGAGTACACCATGCTGTTCCTGGAAGCGACTAAGCCGAGGCCGTCTTAGATATAGAGGCCTCGGCTTTGTCTGTCTTGCGCTTTTTGGTTTGATGGCGCAAAAAACTAGCGGGCTAAGACCGCGCGGATGCGACCGACGCTGCCGGCCTTGTCGAACTTGTACTCGGGGACGACGCTGCCGTCCTTGCCGAGCAGCCCCTTGAGGGACTCGTACTCCCCGTCGCTCTCGATGCCGCTCAGCTTGCGGGCGGCGGCGTCCCAGTAGTAGCGGCCCTCGGGTGCCGTGATCAGTGCCCTCTCGACCATCTGCATGCCTCCAATCTCGTCTGTCTGCTTGTCGTGCGTGCCTGCCTGTCCCGTGATGCGCGCGTGCAGCTCGCGCCACGCGCCCTCGTCTATGTACGCCTCGGGGCACGCCTTGTGCGGGTCCGCTGTGCGCCACGAGGCGAAGACGTCGACGACGTCGTGGTGCCTGATGACGCACTCGGCGGGGATGCCGTGGCGGCGCATCACGTCGCGCACCAGCTCGCCGAGCAGCCCCACCTCGCGCGGGCTGAAGCCCTCGCCGTCCCCGGCGACGACCTCGATGGATATGTGGTGCGTGTTCGCGCCGTAGTTGCCGCACGTCCAGGCGCCGCGCGACTCGTCGGTCGAGGCGTAGACCCCGTCGTCGCCGACGAAGTAGTGCGCGCCGCAGGGGTAGGTCATGTTGCCACTGTAGTAGCACAAGGCGTTGGCGCGCGCCGTCTCGCCGGCGGCCCGCCCCGCGCCCCCGGTGTAGTGCACGACGACGTGCGTCGGGTCGTTCCAGCTGTACGACCCGTTCGTCGTGACGTAGTCGCGGTTAATCTCCATTGCCTGCCCCCGTCTTGTCCTCGAGGAGCCGCCCCAAGGGAGAGTCCTTCAAGGCCGGATAGCCCTTGCAGGTGTTCTCCCATATGGAGACCAACTCCATGAGGATGACGATGACGCAGACGGGCACCGTGCCCAGCCCCTCGATGGAGAGCCCGGCCACATGCTGGGCGATCACCTCAAGCGCGTACACCGCGACGATGACGAGGGCGATGCTGGCCTTGTGCAGGATGCCCTCGCGTATCTTGACGCTTTGCAGGCACTTGTTGACGACCGCCTGCAGAAAGCCGCTCGCGACGTCGAGCAGCATGAAAAGGCAGGCGCCGCCAATCGCCCAAAGCTGGACCTCTGTCAGGAACTCCCCCATTCGCTTCCTTTCTCTCTGTGCCCTGAAAACGGGCGCGTCACTTTCGCTGGCCGGAAACTTACGTCCCAGCGGCGCGGCTACTCCGTCGCCGCGTCGGCACCGGCGGCGGAGCCGCCACCACCTCCCTGCTCCTCCCGCGCGTCCTGCGCGTCCAGGCCGTCGTGGTACGCGGCCGCCAGCCCCTCGACCTCGGCGATGCCCGCCCTGCCGACGCCCCTATGCCTGGAGCATGCGGTTCAGGTCGCGGAAGACGGCGTCAGCTATCTGGTCGTAGCCGTCGTCCGAGGGGTGCACGCCGTTCGTCTGGTACGCCTCGGTCTTGGCGCTGCGGGCGTTGACCGGCCTCGTGGACTCCGGCATGCTGTTCTCGGTGTCGAACTGCCCCGCGACGTTGACGAAGTGCACGTTGCCGTGCGACTTGGCGATGTCCGCGTACAGGTCGTTGAACTCGAACACCTTCCTGAGCTTGTCGAGGTAGTTCCACCCGCAGCCGTAGTTGCGCCCGAAGCCGTCGAGCGACGGCACCTGGAGGCCGAGGAGGCATATCTGGCAGGCGGGGTACGCGGACGACAGGTTCGATATGAACTCCTCGACGTGGCTCCTGTACGCGCCGGCGGAGAGGTAGGTGCTGTTCCACCCGAGGAGCACGTAGCAGTAGTCGATGCCGGAGGCCCCAAGGGACTCGGCGTACCTCGCGAAGTCCACCCTGCCCGCGGACTCGTCCCAGAACGGGTTGCCCGCCGCGAGCTCCGACGCGGTGAAGGCGATGTCGGACGTGTCGGAGCCGCCGGACAGGTGGGCGAGCGTCCCTGCCTGCGGCATCTTCCCGGAGCCAGCCGTCCGTATCATCTTGATGCGGCCGGCCTCGATGGTCTCGACCTTCCACGTCGAGCCGCCGCAGGTGTATAGCGAGTGCTGGTCAGCCTCCGTCTTCGCGTGCTCGCAGGTCACCCACACGAAGGCGTCTGACTTGCCCTCGCCGTTGTAGCTCGCGAACGTCCACCCGCCGTTGCCCTCGTACCCGGCCCCGCCGGCGCTGTGCGTACCGATGTAGCGGACGTTCGACAGCCCGAGGTCGGCCGGAGACCCGCCGCTGCCGGTGAGCCTGCGGAAGCTCTCCTGCGCCCAGCGGCCGTTCGACAGGAGCGAGTCGCCGACGCACAGGACGTTCTTGACAGTCTCCGGCGACGTCGCGGCGGCGGAGGCGACGAGCTCGACGGTCTTCGAGGCGAGCTCGGCCCCGCAGTCGTCCTCGAGCGCCAGCCTGAGCGTGTGCGTCCCGGGCTCCTCGGGCCTGTAGTCGTACTTGCGGCGCCAGCACGACCCGACCTCGCATTCGGCGCGGATGCTGTAGGCGTACGGGTCGACGGCCTGCACGACACCCTTCCAGAAGAGCTCGAAGGTGTCTCCGACCACGAGGTCGTAACGGTCAGGGAGGCTGATGCCGACGGCCTTCGCGCCCGAGCCGCCCGATGCGGGGACGAGCAGCGACGCGGCGACTCTTTCCGATGTGCCGTCGTGAAAACTCCCAATATCGACAGGCATGTCGCCGTTGGCCGCGTACCGCGTCACGTTCGCCGCGCCATTGCCGCCGACGAAGCCGAAGCTCGCCTTGCGGTTCGCGGCCGCGCCGAGGCAGAACGCCTCGCCCGCCCTCAAGCTCCCGACGAACCGGAAGTCGACGTGGCCGACGGTGCCGGCCTTGATGTCGCAGGCCACCGCCTGCCTCAGCTCGGTCGCGCACCCGCCAATCTCGCCGCGGCCGAAGTACCCGGTGGCCTCGGTGATGTCGGCGTCTCGCGCCTTCATGTACACTCGGAACCCGGCGAAGGTCACGTCGCGCTGCAGGGAGAACTGGGTGACCCACCCTGAGAACGTCGAATTCGCATAGGTCTCATAGTTCGGCGCCTTGTCGACGGTGCGCAGCTCCTCGACGTCGAAGAGGGAGACTGCTAAGTCTGCCGTCTTGACGGCGCTCGACGCATCTGACAGCGCGTCGGAGGCGTCGATGCGCGCATGCGCCGCCGCGTCGGCGAGGTAGCCGTCGCCCATGTAGACGTCGAGCGGGAGCTCGATGCCGGAACCGTTGACGTTCCTGTTGACGACCATCCACCTGGCGTGCTCGGGGACGGTCACCTCGTGCACTCCGACCCTGGCGTACCTGACGGCCCCGAAGACACCGGAGGACTCGACGTCCTCCGAGGCCGCGAACGCGCACAGCGCGATGTACTCGTTGTACAGGCCGGCCGCGGAGTTGTCGAAGTACACGGTGTCGCCGGGCACGCACCTGATTGGGTCGGAGTGCCCGAAGCCGGGCGAGGCCTTGGGGTCGACGAACCCCCAGACGCCGCTCGGCTTCACGAACTTGCCGGCGGTTCCCGTCTCGAACGTCAGGCCGACGCCGCACCTCCTGACGTCCCTGACCTGCCCGGCCACCGCCTCGCCCGCCTCGCGGGCGGAGGCGGCCGCGCTCGTCGCCTCCTGCGTGGCCTTCGCAGCACCCGCTATGTCGGCGTCTTGGCCGGGCTCGCCCTTGTCGCCCTTGGGGCCCTGCGGGCCGGTGGGGCCGGCCGCGCCGGTGTCGCCCTTGGGGCCGGTCGCGCCCGTGGCGCCGACGAAGTCGCCCCTGTCGAGCCTGCCCTGCACGTCGTCGGCCACCTCGGTCGCTCGCTTTGCGGCCCCGTCAGCCTCGCCTGCGGCCGTCTCGGCGGCCGTGGCTGCACTCGTCGCCTCTGCGGCCGCGTCTCTGGCCGCCTGCGCCGCCTGCCCGTACCTCTTGTCGTACTCGCGCAGGTGGTGCGCCCTGACCAGCGCGTTGCTGTCCACACCCAATGTCATGCCTCCCTCTTGATGTACGCCATCATGTCCGCGTCGTCCACGTCGCTCCACACGGGGCTGCTCGACGCGGCCTCGGCCTGCCCCGTGGCGTAGAGCCACATGTCCCCGTCGGTCGGGTCGCCGAGCATGAGCGTCAGCTCGCCGTCCACGCGGGACACGGTGTCGGCGGCCTTGGCCGCGTACTCCTCGGCGCTGGCCGCGCTGGCCCCCGCCTTACTCGCGCTGCCGTCGGCAAGCGCTTTTGCCGCTTCTGCGTCAGACTGCGCCGTCTTCGCCGCTGATGCCGACCGGCTCGCCGCGCCCTTGCTTTTCTCAGCCGCCGTCGCGCTCTTGCCGGCCTCGTCCCGCTTCGCGGCCGCCTCGCTTGCGTATTCCGCCGCCCTTCCCGCATCGGACTTGGCCGCGCCGGCGCTTGCCTTCGCCGCCTCGGCGCTCTCGGAGGCGGACCGCTGGGACTCCTTCAACAGCTCCATGAGCGCGTCGAGCTCGCGGCGGTACTCGGGGGCCTCGCCGGCAGGCATGTCCGCGCCGGCGCTGACGACCAGCGCGAAAGCCTCGGTCGAGCCGACGACCCTCCCGCCGTCCGTCACGCGCACGTAGACCAGGCATAGGCCGGGCCTTGAGGCCCACTCGGACTTGAGCGTCACATGCCAGGTGCCGTCCCCCGCCTGGCCCATACCTTGCTCGACGACCTCGTGCAGGGAGTTCACCCCGACGAGGTCGACGCGCATGTCCCCGACGTCGGCGGCCTCTCCGCCGGAGCGGAGCGTGACGCGGAGCGCGCAGCTCATCGCGTCGCCCTGCCTTACGTGCACGGCCTGGTCGCCCCTCGCGCCTGCCGCCTTCGCGAGGTCGAGGGCCAGCTCGTGCGTGACAAACGGTTCCAATCATGCCTCCAATTCCTATGCCCACCCGAAGACCCTGTAGAGCCTGAGCTTGCCGTCCGACGTCGCCGTGCCTGTCGGGGAGATGTACAGCTCGGTGTTGTTCGACATGGTGAGCGTGCCGGCCTGGTCGACCGCCACCGTGACGCTCGCCGTGTAGAGGGCCGCGCCGTCGGATACCGTGCGGGACAGCGAGGTCGTGCCGCACGCATACGGCTGGTGGAGGCGCTGCGTGTACTGGCGCTTCCCGTCGCCGAAGACGAACTCGAGGAAGAGGTACCCCGACAGCTTGTAGCCGCCGAGGCTGAGCTTGCGGGTTCCGGTGGTCATCCCGCTCTCGTCGATCAGGAGCGTCTCCACGCCCGGCACGACGAGCGACGGCCAGTCGGTGTACATCGTGTCGAGCGGCGTCATGGTCGTGGCGGAGTGGCCACGCTTGCGTATCGAGGTGCCGTTTATGACCGCCATGGGCACGCCGGCGGCGCTGCGCACCTCGAACGCGCCATCGGCGGACACGACGCTGTAGGCCGTGGCGCGATTGCCGTCCCCGTCGACCTTCCCGACCTCGACACCCTGCGCCGTGGCCTTGATGACGGTCGACAGGGCGTCGACCGCGCCCTGTGGGTCGACCTTCTCGCTTATCTTCGCCTCAAGCCCCTTGGCCGTCTTGCTCACGTCCACCTTGGTCGCGTAGGTCTGGGCCATCGTGCCGAGCGCCACGACGGTGTACGCGCCTCCCTGCTTCACGATCTTGACGCGCTCGCCCTTGCGCACGGGCGCGTCGACGCGCACCTCGACCTCCTCGTCGGAGCCGTCCATGAGCACGCGCACGGTCTCGCCGGCCGCCGCGTCCCCCTGCGCCGTGCCGTACCTCGTGGACGTCGCGGCCGCCCGCGGCGAGCCTGACGCGGCGCGGGTTCCCATGACGGACGCCAGGGAGCGCGCGATGTCGACGGTCGTGGCCATCAGCACCACCTCACAATCCGCAGTTTTGTCTTTGTGAGCCGCCCGGGGGTCAGGCTGCCGACCTCCATCTGCACGACCTGGCAGTCGACGCACAGGGTCCCGTCGCAGTCGGCGTCGTTGACGTAGCGCACGACGTCTCCGACGCCCAGGCCGGGGATGCCGACGTGCTCTATCTCGATGTGGACGGTCTCGCCCGAGTTCTCTGCGAGGTACGCCTTCGCGGCCGCCTGCAGCCCTCCCTCGGGGGGCTCCGTCACCCGGACGACCTCGGTCCTGTGGTAGCCGATCGAGTCGTAGCTCCACTCGGACGCCTGCGGGAGGTCTGCGACGGCCTTCTGGCAGCCGCCCTCGGTGCTCAGGTAGTAGACGACCCGGTTGAGGATCTTCGACCTCGTCGAGTCCCATGAGACGCCCGGCACGTAGACGCAGTTGCTCCCGGCCTCGAAGACGTAGGACGGCTCCAGGTCGCCCGGCGCCGCCTTCTGCCTCAGCAGCAGCGACCCGTCGGCCTGCGGCATCACCTCGCACCCGAGCCAGGCGGCCATCTCCCTGACGACGTCGAGCTTGCCTTCACCAAGCTCGAACCATATGTCCGAGCCCGTGCGTCTCGACGCCGGCACGTCAGCGGCGACGGCGAGCCTGCCGCCGTCCGCCTCCACGACCGCGCGTATGGCGTCGACCACGACGGTCCCGGCGGGCCGCGCGAAGTCGTTCATAAGCACGTCGCTGCTGTGCCTCCAGAGCGCCGAGTAGCAGGTCAGCTGGCTGCTTGCGTGCCCGTGCTTCGTCAGTTTCGAGCAGTTGTCGACGAAGAAGGTGCCGAGGGCGTCGGCGGCCTGCGTGCCGTCCGGCATGGTCACGACGTCGGTCAGGCGCAGCATGTATCCCTTCCCGCCGCGCCGATAGTCGGCGCCGGAGGCGAGCTGGACCGTCGCGCCGACGACGTTGGTCGACTCGTAGTCGTACGTGACCGAGGAGGCAGTCGGCACGAAGTCCACCTCTCCGACGACCTTGAGCGTGAAGGGGTCGACGAGCTCGCAGCGGTAGTCGTCGACGCGGCCCGACGCCGCCCAGTCCGTCATCTACACCACCTCCGCGTACTTGATCGACACCTCGGCGCCCCAACGACGCATGACCGTCGAGACGCCCGTGACCGCGACGAGCTTCCTCGAGCCGTCCGGGGACTTGACGATGCAGCTCTTGGCGAACGCGAGGCGCTCGGCGTCGCGCTGCGCCGATGGCCCGACGAGGGACATCGCCGCCTTGCCGGTCGCCTGGCCGCCAACGCCGTAGAAGGCGCTGCAGCGCTCGCGGCCTGACAGCTTCACGGTCGTCATCTCGGCGGCGCCGCTCCACGACCAGCCTGGCTGCAGCAGGACCTCGTACTCTTTGCCGGTTGCGAGGTCGACGATCTTGCCAACGGCAAGCTCGACCGTAGCGGTAGCGGTCGCGGGCCTGCTCAGGCCGACGGCCGAGCTTGCCCCTGCCCCGACGGCCTCGAACGTCGCCTCTCCGGGCGGCAGCGCGCGGAAGACGGCCGAGCCGCCGACGCCGACGTCGACCGTGTCGCACGCAAGGCACGAGCCCTTGAGCTTGACCGTCGCGCGGGAGATGGGCGAGCCGCGGTCGCCGGAGTCGCCGACCCTGACCGTCACGCTGTCGCCGTGCACGGAGGCCGAGAGCAGGGGGGGGTGTTGCACTTGCTCCTGTCCTGTATCTCGACCGTGGCCGAGGCGGCGGCGAGGCTGTAGCCGATCGGCTTGTACGCCGCGTTCACGCGCACGGCGACGCGGCACTCGGCGGCCCTGGGCATCACGGCGAGCTCCTTGATGCCTATCCGGGCGCGCGTGCCCTGCAGCGTCGTCCACACGCTCCTGTCGGCCGGCAAGGCCTGCAGGCCGCCGATGGAGAGGGCCTCGACGCAGCACCTGTCGTCCGAGCGCGCCCACGTCCCCGACCGGTCGAGGACGATGTCGAGGCCCTGCAGGTCGTATGCGACCGACGCGACCGAGTAGCTCGGGATGTACCCGACCCAGGAGTCGGCCCTCGCGGTCGGCGACACGGTTTCGCCGTCGGGGCCGGTGACGCCCGACACGTACTCCGTGTGGGCCGAGACCCTGAAGTGGAGCTCGTCGTAGCGCCGCGCGTCGAACGACCAGTCGGCGCCCGTGAAGCTGCCGGCCGGCACAATCGCCGAGAGCGCGACCGCGCACTCGTAGCACCCGTCAGACCGCACGATCGCGGCGGACCTCGATGCAGAGCCGGTCTCCGGCAGCTCCCATGCGTACGAGCCCGAGCGCCACGTCGTGCCGTAGGCCGTGTCGGGCCTCGTCTCGGTGGCGCGTGGCACGCCGAGCCAGTCGAGGCGCAGGTGCGCCCGCGCGTTGACGGCGCGGTCGCTCATCATGCGCCACCTGACGAACGGCTCCATGCCGGAGGGGCCGCCGTCCTCGACGCGCACCGAGCTGCCGCCGGTCGACAGCAACGCGTCCTGCGCGGTCGAGGCGAGGACGAGCCCCAGGTTGCTGATTGCCACTTATATCGCCCCGATTTCGCTGAGCCGCAGGAGGAAGGCCCTGACGGCGTCGTTGATCTCCTCCGAGTCGTTGACGCGGGCGCCGTCGATGAAGACGTTGCACGTGTTGCCGGCGGGCGACCCCACCTCCGCCGAGACCCTGCTCGCGATCTCGTCGGCGAAGGGCGCCATCTTGCGCCTGCCCTCGAGCGGGATCACGCCCTCCGCGCCGTCCTCGCCGACGCCGATGACCGTGGCCGCCGTGGCGATGCCGCCGGTGGCGTACCACTCGACGTGCGGCAGGTTGATCGGCGTGTCGTAGCCGAAGACGCTGAGAGTCTCCCAGGTCACGTGGGGCACCGGGAAGCTGATGCTGCCGATGGCCGACGTGATGGAGTCTCCGAGGCCCGAGAAGAAGCCGACGATCTCGTCGGGGATCCCCATGAGGAAGTCGCGCGCCGAGGCGACGGGGTCCTCGATGAAGTCCCTGACGTTTTGGAAGATTCCCTCGACCGTCGTGTCGACGCCCCAGCTCGAGAACGCCGTCGAGACCGCGCCGACGAAGCCGCCGACGGTCGTGGTGAGCGTGCCGACGGGGTCCTCGATGAACCCCTTCAGCGCCGTCCACGTCGCGCTGACCGTGTCGGCGATGCCCCACTCGCCGAAGGCGGCGGCCACGTCGCCGACGAAGCCCTGCACGGCGGCCGTCGTCTGCGGGAAGTTCTCCTCGGCTGCGGTCAGCAGGCCGCCCATGACGTCGGAAGCGGCGCCCTTCGCGCCCTCCCAGGCGCCCGCCCAGTCGCCCTCGCCGAGGCTCTCGACAATGCCGGAGATGTGCCCGGACAGACCTGGGAAGGCCTCGTCCGCCGCCTCGGCGACGCCCGTCGAGAAGTCGCGCACCGCCGTCTCAGCCGTCGACCAGGCCGTGCCCCATGCGTCGGAGACGGTCGTGCCGACCCCCTCCATGCCCTGCACGAGGTCCGGGAACAGGGTGTCGACGAGGTTGTTGAGGCCGGTCCCCAGGTCTTCGGCGAACTGCACCGCGCCGCTCCATGCGGAGCTGAAGTCGCCGGAGAGCGCCGACGACAGGACCCCGCAGCCGTCCGCGAGGAGCGTGAGCAACGTGACGAGCCCCTGGCCGGCGGCGTCGCCGAGCACGCCGACGAGGTCGCCGGCACCCTGGAAGAGGTCGGATATGAGTCCGTTGACGCCCTCCGCGCTGTCGTCGAGGCTGCCGAACAGCTCCCCGAGCGCGGGCAGGAGCGTGTCGTTGAAAGTCTCGATCACCGGTGCCAGGCTGTCGCCGAGCGACGACCTGACGGCGTCGAATGCCTCGGCGGCGGGGGAGAGGTCGAGCCTCTCGAAGAAGTCGGCCAGGGGAGGGCCTGCCACCTCGGCGATGTCCTTGAAGCCGGCGCTTACGAGCTCCATGCCGGCGGCCGCGTCGCTGGCTATCTGGAAGAGCCCGGTCAGGGCGCCCTCGGCAAGGCCGGACAGGAGCTCCGATGCGGGGCCCGCCACCGGCTCGAGCGCCGAGAAGGCGCCCGCGAGGTTGGTGCCGACCCCCTCCGCCGCGTCCTTGACGGCCCCCACGAAGCTGTCGAAGTCCGGGGACACGTCGTCCCAGAACTCGCCGACCTTCGTCGCCGCGGTCTCGAACGCGCCGCCCACTCCCGTGCCTACCTGCTCGACGAGGGGTGCAAGCCTGTCGACGAGGCCGTCCGTGTGCTCCGATACCGTGCCCGTCTTCGTGCCGAACTCGTCGAACACGTCGTACGTCTGGTCGGTGCCCCACACGAGGTCGGCCAGCTTGCCTGTCAGCGTGCCGACGGCGGGGACGAGCGTGTCCGTGGCGACCTGGGCGGCGCCCCTGAGCGCCGGGCTGACGGCGTCGTACAGGTCGAGCTGCAGGCCCTCGAGCGCCGAGTCGAGCGCCTTCATGTCGCCGGCGAGCGTGTCGTTCATGGTCTGCGCCATGTCGCCGGCGGCGCCGCCCGCCCCTCGCAGGGCCTCCTCGAAGTCCGCCGCGGTGCCTATGCCGGCGGCGAGGAGCAGGTTCAGGCCCTTCGTCGAATCGGCGGTGAACACCTGGCCCAGCGCCGCGGCGCGCTGGGCGTCGGTCATCCCGTCGGTCGCGCTCTCGACGTCGAGAAGGACGTCGGTGAGGTCCCTCGCACTGCCGTCGGCGTTGTAGAGCGCGACGGCCGTGTCGCCGATCGCGACGGAGCCGTCCTTGCACTTCGACTGGAGGTCGCGCATGATCGCCGCGAGGGCCGTGCCCGCCTCGGAGCCCTTCAAGCCTTGGTTCGCGAGCATGGAGAGGAGCGAGGTCGTGGTCTCCACGTCCTGGCCGGCGGCGCTCATGTTGGCCGCGCAGTTGCGGTACGCCTCGCCGAGCTGGGCGGCGCTCGTGTTGCTGTTGGCCTGGGCGTAGGCGAGGAGGTCGGCGAAGTAGGCCGAGTCGCTCGCCGCCATGCCGAAGGCCGACAGGTAGTCGGTGACCATGTCCGACGCCTCGGCGAGTCCCATGCCCGAGGCCGCGGCGAGGTCGAGCACTCCGCCGAGCGCGCCGGCGCTCGTCTGCGCGTCCCATCCGGCCAGCGCCATGTAGCCGAGCGCGTCGGCCGCCTCGCTCGCCGAGAACTGCGTCGTGGCGCCGTAGCTCTTCGCTGTCTCCTCGAGCATCGACAGGTCGTCGGCGCCCGCGCCCGAGAGGGCGGCCACCTTGGCCATCGACGCCTCGAAGTCCGAGCCGGTCTGCACGATCGAGCCCGCGAACCCGGCGACGGCGGACACCGCCGTCTGCACGCCCGCGGTGACGAGGTTGCCGAGGGCAATTGATCCTGCCGACACGGAGGACTGGATGCCCGACATGAGGCCGGCGCCCATCGTCGCGCCGCTCCCGGAGAGGTTCACCCCCGACAGGCCCGAGCTTATCGCGCTCGACGCCCCGGTGAGCTTCGGGACGACCGTGACGTAGGCGCTGCCGAGGTTCGTTCCAGACATGCCTCACCACACTATTCTCTTATCGGGTTCCCTACTCCCTCGGGCCCGCGAGCGCGTCCATGATGTCGGACGGCTCCATGCCGACCGCCTCGGGGGGCTTTCCCTGGTTTTCGGCCGGGCCGCCGAACGGCCTCGGCATCTTCCCCGGCCTGCCCTTCGCGTTCCATGCGATGACGGCCGCGTCGTTCGCTATCCTGGCGAGCATGTAGCGGTCCTCCGGCCACGACATCGACGCGTCGAGCGCACCCATGGTCAGCGACCCCGCCGGCAGCATGGCCGCGAGGTCCGCGGCCTCTGAGACGCTCAGGCGGGCGACCTCGTCGTAGGAGACGTGGTACACCCGCCTGAAGTCGGCCCTCAGCTGCGGTTTGAGCCCTCTGCCCAGCACGCCCGCCAGGAACGTCAGTTTTTTACCGTCTGCCCGGCGTGCTCGTCGAACCATGCGACAAGGGACGTCACGCGCGTGCGCCCGTCCTCGCCGCGCAGCTCCTCGACGAGCTCCCTGTAGCCGTCCTCGCCAAGCGCGGCCCTCACGAGGTCGAGCTTGCACATGATCACGAGGTCGCCGTCCTTCGACTCGGCCGCCTTCCTCATCTTGCGCACGACCTCGAAGACCTCGACGTCGTCGGACCAGCCCTCTCTCAACTCAACAGCCATGGTCGCCTCCCTAGACCGTCTTCGCGAAGTGCTTCTTCGAGCAGTAGCCGAGCGCAGAGTCCTTCAGGTCGTGGAAGGTCGCCCCGTACGAGACGAGCGAGCCCCTCTGGTAGACCTCGTCCTCGACGCCCGTGAGCTTCGCGCGCGGGACGACGTCTCGGGCCACGCCGCCGCCGTGCAGGACGGTCTCGACGACCATGACGTGCTCGACGTCGTTGAAGGCACTTCGCTCGAAGGAGGCGAGCCCGCCGCCGTCCTCGGCGGCCTTCACCTTGTCGTCGCCCCACACGAGCTTCATGTTCACCTCGTTCGTCTCGACCATGGTGAACTTGCTGTTCTCCGTGTAGCCGTCGTTGTCGGACAGCACGTCGTCGCCGCTCCAGTCCTTGAAGGAGGTCTCGCTCGTGGAGTGGCTGATCGTGAACCCGTCGGTCGAGATGCAGCCGACGCACAGGAACGCCTCGCCGAGCGGCGTCTTCGCGTCCATGGGCACGGCGGTCCCGGCGGGCGCGACGAAGACCGCGCCTCCCGCTTTCGGCTTGCCCGTCGTCACGTTTGCGTAGTTGTTTCCGTTGTTGGCCATTCCGGCTCCTTTACTTGTCGTTACAGATAGCACCTGAGCGCCACGACGGCCTGGTACCTCGCGCTGCGCTCCTCGACGGCGGGGAAGTTGTACATGCCCGTGACCTCGGAGTCCGTCACGGTCCCGACGTTGTCCGGCATGTCGAGCAGGGCGTTGCACGCGCGGCACATGAGGGCCTCGGCCGAGACCCTCGTCGGCGACCAGGCCTGGACGGTGAGCACCGGCGAGTCCAGGTCGGCAAGGGAGTCGACGCCGCCGCCGGTCCTCTCGACGGTCACGAACTCGGCCGGCCTGTCCGCCGGCACGTCGCCGTAGGCGTCGATGCCGACGCTGCACAGGTACTCGACCGTCACGCTCTCTATGGGGATCATCTAGCCCCTTCCCGACGCGAGCGCCTTGAGGAGCGCGTTCGACCGCGTCTGCATCGACATCGCCTTGACGTCGGCCGTCGTGACGGCCGCGTACACCCTGTTCCTCACCGCTTTGGGGGCGTGGGAGCCGCTCTCGAGGTCGCTCACGTACCTCCCGCCGGACGCCGAGGCAACCGCGGCCACCGCGTCCGCCTTGCGCTTCAGGATCGGCCCGGTGCTCTCGAGGAGCCTCTCGGCGCCCTCCCGGTCCCACTTGAACTCGACGTCAGCCATCGACCGCCTCCACGTCCACGGGCATCGACCAGGGGCCGGGCACGTTGCCCTCCGCGTACGGCTGCGGCGACCCGACAACGGACCAGAGCAGCCCGCGCGCCTCGACCCTGCACCCGCGCAGGTCGGCGGCGTAGCCCTTCGGGAAGTGCAGCGTGATGCGGCGGCGCGTCTCGTCGATGCGGTCGACCTGGGCGGACGAGGCCGTCGCGGGCGCGACCAGCACGCCGCCGACCTCCTCGCGGCGCCACTCGTAGGTCTTGTTGCGCATCGCGTCCTCGCCCGACTCGACGGGCCTGAGCACCGTCACCGCCTCCGTGGCGAACCCCCACGGCGCGCTCACTGGGCGCCCCCTATCGCAGGCTCGACGGAGCCGAGCCTGACGCGCTTGATGCCGAGCAGCCGGCGCTCGGCGGAGGACAGGTACAGGCCGCCGTCGGGGTTCGCGTAGGTGTAGGACAGCGTGTACGGGCCTGCCGTGCGCGACTGGTTGGCGACGCCGTCGACGGTGGACCCGTCGCCGACGGCGCGGTGCACCATCTGGCAGACGACGGCCTTGAGGTTGGCCGCCTGCAGCTCGTCGGAGGCGTCGTAGCGAACGCCGGCCCTCGCCATCTCCGAGAGGACGAGGGCGGAGGCGTCGTGCAGGCGCTCGGCGGTCGACGCGACGGAGGGGGCGTCCGGCCAGCGCGCGAGCAGGTCGGCTATCGTCGCAAGCTCGACCATGGCGGGCCGCCTACTCGGAGGCGACTGCGGCGCCGGTGAGCTTGCAGAACTGGTCGAGCCACTTGTAGCGCCAGCCCACGACGAACTCGATCTTGCAGGCGAACATGTCGTTCTGCCAGAGGTTGAGGTTGGTCCCGTCGGGGAGCGTGAGCGTCGACTGGTTGGAGACGTCGAACGAGACGTCCTCGTGCACGCCGTAACATGCGCTGGTCCAGTCTCCGGCGTATCCGTAGACGGCCTTTGCGGAGGTCGTCGCGGGCTTGTAGACGCCCTTCTCGAAGTAGGTCGCGGCGCCGAGGATGGTGCTGGGGGCGGCTGCGGCCGCGTCCTGCACGAAGATCGGCCGGCCGTTCTTGTCGAGGGAGCCGAGCAGGAGGCTCTTTCCCTTCGTGCTGAACACGAAGCCGTTGATGACGCCGTCGGCTGCGGAGACCGCCTCGTCGGCCGCGACGAGGCCCGCCCACGTGTCGGTCTCGATGTCGGCCTCTTTTGCGGCCGTGATCTGGTCGAAGTCGGTGCCGGGTGCGGCACCCACGCCGAAGACCGTGCTGTCGAACTTCTGCGCCATTGCCAGCGGGACCCTTTGGATGATGGCGTCGTAGAGCTTCGCCTCGTTCTTCAGGAACTCGTTGGAGAAGGGCACGATGACCGACATCTTGTAGCCCTTCACCTTCTTGTGGTTGTAGGTGCCCTCGGAGACGGCGATGCTCTTGCCCTCCTCCACCCAGGACGCCGTGGGGTCGCCGGTGATCATGGGCACCTCGGCGCCCGCGTAGGGGAGGTCGATCCTGTTCGAGAGCCTCATCACGGTGGAGCCCTGCTGCACCTTCGCCCAGACCTCGTCGGAGACCTCGACGGGCAGGACGATGCCGGTGGTGCCGGTGGTGATTGCCATTTCTTACCTGCTTTCTACTTTCCGAACGCTGCTTCCATCGCCTGCGCGAACGCGTCGCGCGGGCCCGACTTGGGCGCGGTGGGCGAGCCGCCCTCGCTGCCCACGAACGGCAGGGAGTGCTTTTTGAAGTGCGGCGCGAGCGCCTTTGCGTGCTCCATGACCTCCTCGGCGGTGGAGCCGCGCAGCAGGTCTGCCGGGACGCCCGTCTCCTTGGACGCCTCCTCGCGCCACCTCGCGGCGTCGCGCTCAGCCTTCATCCCGTCGAGCTCTTGCCGTGCGGCCTCGAGCGACGCGGTGAGCGACGCGATCTGCTCCACGTTGCGGTCGTTTGCCGCCTTGAGTTCGGTCAGGGCCTCGTAGTTCTCCTTGGACCTGTCCTCCCACTTCCTGGACTCGGACTTCCAGTCCGTCTGCTCCTTGCCGTGCGGCTCGGCGCCCTCGACGCCCTGGCTGTTCTCGTCTTCCATCCCTGCCTGCCTTTCCTGCTGGGGCCGTGCGGCCCCGTGACTTCGGCCGTGCGGCCTCTTGCGTCAACGAAAAAGGGCCCTCTCGGGCCCCTTTCATCGGATCGGTTGCGCCTTATGCCTTTAGATGAACGGTATGGCGCTTTCTGCCTTGCGCGGATCCATTACTGCTCGCCTGAGGTTCGTTGGGTGAACTCGTTTGCGCCGACGTACCCCTCGAGCATCCAAATCCTGTCCCTCAGCCTCGGCCTGCAGATGTCTGCGCCGACTTGCTCGCTGTAGTTTTCCTTGTCGATGCACCCGCTGTGTTCGACGAGCGTGAACCCATTCGGCATTTTCCAGACCACGACGGTGCAGTTGCCGAACACCGTGAAGACTTTCTCCTCGCAGGCCGCCGCCAAGGCGTCGATATGCTCTTTCGGAACGAAGTTGTTTTCGCTAAGCATGGTTGCTCTGCCCCTTTTGCTCATAGGTAACGAAAAAGGGCCCTCTCGGACCCTCTCGGTTCTCGTTCTTTCTGTGTCCGTCAGTTGTCCAACGGAGTCCATTCAAGGCGCTTCAGCATGGCCATCGTCTCCGGCGACCATGCCGGGTACATGCCCAGGCCGGACTCGGAGGCCGTGTAATACGGATAGCCGTCTCCAATTAGGTCGACGTGCGGTTCCACGGTGTCCATGTCGAAGACGTACGTGTCGCCGTCCACGGCATACATGGTGTACCTGCACCCGGCGCGTAGGCTGCCGGAAACGATCGCCAGGGCTTCCTCGAGACTGATCATGAGACCTCCTCGCAGCAGTCGTCCACCACATCGGTCGGGTACAGGTCGTCGACCCTCAGGAGGGACGGAGACCTGACGCTTCCCGCCCCGCTGTAGCAGTCCCTCAGGTAGCCGTCTCCTATCACGCTGCCGCACTGCGGGTCGACGTATTGAATCCCGTCTGAAGTCGATTCTATCACGATTACATGGCCCTTGCTCGGGTTGGCGGGGTTGCTGACCGTCAGGAAGGCCCTCGACCCGACGCCGTAGCCGGACATCTCCCGCTCGACGGCGGTGACGAGGTCGTCGCCGGGGGCCTCGTCGAACCACGTCGCATTTCGGGCGCGGCCCTGCCCGTCGACGAACGCGTCGGCGTACGAGTGGCCGGAGCGGCGGTCGGCAACGGGGTCGTCTGTATAACTGTTCCCGTTTCCGTCCACCGGACGGGGCTTGGCGACCACATCGTAGCCCCTCCTGCGCATCTCGTATGCGACGACGCACCTCTGGCAGTTCGCGGACCACATGTCGCCGGTGCCCTTGGCGCCGTAGTTCCTGTTGACCGCCGCGGCGCACGACGCGATGTCTGTGCGGGCCGTGGTGGCGACGAACGGGACGTAGTACCCGGCCCCGACGTCGCCGCCGGGGCCCCACGCCGCCTTCGCCGCGTCCTTCTGGGTGCGGGTGAGGTCGCCGCGTGAGTCTATCTCCTCGAAGGCCTGCCACTTGTCCCGCATCTCGTCGAGGTCGACGCCCCTGACGCTCGTGGAGCCCTTGACTCCCGGCACGACGTAGCAGTCGCACCCGCGGTGGTACCTGTGGCCGGCGCCTGCCGCCGCCGCCGAGGTGTAGACGAAGCCCCTCGACGCCACCATGACGCAGAACGTGCAGGTCTCCGAGCCTCCCGTCATGCGGGCGTACCGGACGCCGCGCGCGGAGTCCCTCTCGACGTTGCGCGCGACGGTCGAGTCGTAGGCCCTGCGCGTCGAGTCCCTCACGTACGAGCAGCACTGGGAGCGGAACTCCGCCTTGCTCTCCTCGTTCAGGCCCCCCGACGCGAGCTTGCCCGCCTGGTAGCGGGCGGTCGCCTCGAGCTGCTCGCGGTCGACGGCCCACTCGGCGTCGGCGGGCGGGACGTCGAGCCCCTCTGCGGCCATGATCTGGTCGTAGAGCGCCGCCGCGACCTCGGCCGACACCGCCCCGTACCTCTCAAGGCAGGCCTGCATGACGCGGATGGCGCGCTCGCGCGCATCGGCGACGGATATGCCCGGGTGCGCCTCGAAGATCCGGCGCATGAGCTCGTCGCACGAGAGCGCGGCCGCCTGCGCGGCGCCGCGCACCTTGCCGACGGCCCGGTCGAGCGCGGCCCTACTCAGCTGCGCCATCGCCGTCTCCGGCTATCAGCGCGAGGGCGCCCATGGCCTCGGAGCGCCGGCGCTGGGACTGCATGCTCCTGCGGCGCCGCTCGTCGTAGCCGAGGTCCTCGAGGAACTCGTCGGTCTCGGCGTACCAGGGCGCGACGCTGGCGATCTTCACGGCGCTGTCGGCCTGGGAGGCCGCGGAGGGCATGGCGGGGGAGCGGAACACCGCGGCGACGTCCCCCACGAGCTCGCCGACGCCGGCGAGGGGGACGTCGAGCACGGCCGCGAGGGACATGCGGGCGACGTTCTCCAGCGCACGGGCGTTGCCGGCGTTCAGGTCCTGCGCCCTGCAGACGAGCGCCTCCTTGGCCGCGTAGATGGCCTCGGCGGAGGACGGGTTGTCGTGGATGACGCCGAGCTCGCTGATCGGCACGTCCGTCTCGCCGGAGAAGCGGGCGGCGAGCGCGCGCATGTAGTCCACGTGCGGCTGCATGCTGCCCTGCTGCAGCTGCCCGAACTGGGGCACGTCACCGTCCTCGTTGACGCCGATGGCGAAGATGCTGCCGATGTAGGCGTCCCACTTCGTCTTGCTCTCGAAGATGCCGTCGTCGGCCCCGAGGAGGTACTTCTGCGGGCTGGTGAAGAACTCGGCCGATATCTCGGAGCGCAGGGCCTCGCGCACGGCCGAGTCGGTGATGCTCATGACCGCGCGGCTGATGCGGCTGCGGCCGAACGGGCGCCCCGGGTACACCGGCGTGTGCGCCATCGCCTCGAGCGTCGGCCTGCCCATGGCGTGCTCGTTCTTCCACGCGATCCACCTGCCGCCGTACTTCTGGACCTCCCACACGGCGTCGTCGGTGTAGAGGCACACCGCGCTCGGCTCGCACGTGCCGAGCGAGGGGCGCTCCTCGACGTCGACGATCGCCATGCCGCACCTCAGGCGCTTGCGCCGGCGGTCCCAGATCGCCGACGCCTCCTCGGCGCCGTAGGTGCTGATGACCACGTCGGGCTCGCCCGGGCCGCCCATCGAGACGCTGAAGAAGGCCACGGAGTTCACGAGTTCGCCGTTGACGGCGCCGCGGTAGAGCATGTCGACCATGTTGTCGTCGGCTATCTTGCGGACCATCGACAGGGTGTCCCTGTCGCCCGCCGCGAAGCCGTCGAACCTGCTCCTCGCGGCAAGGGAGTCGACCGCCTTGGCCGGCCAGCCGACCGCCGTTTCGACGTTGCGCAGCGACGGGGGTATCGAGATGCCGAGGTCCTTGAGCCGGTTGTGGCACTCGTAGTACCTGCGCCGCAGGACGTTGCGCGAGAGCTTGCTCTTCCACACCGCCACGAGGTCCCTCAGCATCTCGCTCTCCGCGAGCGGCAGGCCGCGGGCGGCGGATATCTCCGGGAGGACGCATTCCGTTGTCATCAAAGCAGCTTCGCCTTGCCCCTCTTCTTCTTCGCCGGCGCAGTGGCCGCCGCCCAGTAGGCGAGCAGCGCCGCCTCGACCGGCGCGGGGTCCGCGTCGTCGGTGGCGCCGAACACCCACGCGCCGGCGGACTGGTTCTTCTTGACGCAGCCGAGGGCCGACGCCGTGAGATTCTCCTGGCCGAAGTGGGTCACGCCCCTGTTCGCCACCGCGTCGGCGAACATGGCCGTCGCCTCGACGAAGTTGCGCGGGGACGGCTCCTTCAGCACCCTCTGCGCCTGTTTGTCGCCCTGGAGCTCCGCCCTGACGATGGGGGCGCCCTGCACGCCGTACACGGCGATCGCCGAGGCGACGTCGGCGCAGCGCGCGAGCGTCCTGGCCACCTCCTTCGGGCGGCCCTTGGTGACGCCCGCCTTGACCACCTCGACGTGCACGGGCCTGCCGTCGCACCTGACGGCGACCGCCACGGCGTAGGTCCCGACGGCGCTGAAGGCCGCAGCGAAGAACCTCTCGCCGTCCGTTGGCTCCGTCTCGGCGCAGCGCGCCCAGTCGCCCGGGTCGATCGGCCTCTTCGCCGACACGACGCGGAAGTAGCCCAGGCGCTCGCGCGCGAAGCTCTCGGGCGCCATCGAGGCGAGCTTCGCCTCGATCGTCCTCTCGTCGATGCGGATGCCCAGGCCCGGGTTTGTCGCGTACCACCTCTCGTGGTCCGTGACGTCGCCGACCGAGTCGACGGCCCACTCGCTCCAGCACGAGTAGGGCGAGCCGCCCGCGTGCGCCTCGGCGTGGATGCGGCTGAACACCTCGGCGCCGCACCCAGGGTCGGGCGGGGTGCCGAGGAAGATGCTCTGCGGGCTGCCGAGCGGGGCCGCGTCGTTGAGCGCCGAGAGGGCCTCGTACTGCTTGTCGGTGAGCTCCTGGGCCTCGTCGTAGATGATCGTGTCTCGCGTGTCCCCGCGGCCCGCCGAGTCCGTCCTGGTCATGCACTCGATGGCGGCGCCGCTCTTGAACTCGATCGCGCGGCGGCCGTTTCCCCTGATGACCTTCTTCACGAGCCTGTTCAGGTCGCGGAACGGCGCGTACGGGTCGTTCGCCTCGGTGCCGAAGAAGCCCTCGGTGAGGCGCTTGAAGACCTTCTCCGCCGTCTTGCTCTCGTGCGCCGTGTAGAGGATCGACTCGCCGAAGACCAGGACGCCCGGCAAGATTCTGCCGACCACGATGCCCGTCTTGCCGTTCTGGCGGGGTGCCCCGACGCCGGCGGTGACGCAGAGCAGGCGGCCTTGCGCGTCGCGGGCGAGCCAGTCGTTCATGATGTACTGCTGCCAAGGGTCCAGCACGTAGCGGTACGCCTGGCAGAGCTCGACCGACAGCGGGCCGTGCGTCATGGCGTAGGGAGGGCAGACGTGGTAGGTCGGCACCTGCGAGCCGACCCTAGGAGGCGAGGCCGCCCTTGAACTTGTAGATGATTCCATTGAGCGGGCTCTCCTCGTCCTCGGCGCCGCCCGCGCCCCTCAGCTCGCGGCGCAGCTTCACGCCGTCGAGCACCGTGACGGCGAGCGCCTTGGTGTCGCGGCCGGAGTTGCAGCTGTCGAGGAGCTGGCAGCACTTGGCGACCACCGCCTCGACCGTCTTCTCGTCGTCGCCCTCCAGCCAGGCCCGCTCGATGGGGCCGGCACGGCGGGGCGGCGGCCACGTCTCGCCTGTCAAGGTCAGCTGTTCGCCCATGGGCCGCTCCAAACGCAAAAGGCCCCTCGCGGGGCCATGTGGAAAATTTCATTGGGGGGATAAGGGCGCAATGCCACGGGGGTCGCCGCGGCCGGGGGGCGGGGGGATGCCCCCCTGGGTCACGAGGGAGACGACCAGTCGCGCGACGCCGGCGAGTCGCCGGCCGACCTGCCGCGGCGCACGCCGTTGCCGCGCCGCTCGTTGCACACACGGTGGGCGAGGTGCACGTTGGCGCGGTCGACGGGCGAGCCGCCGAGCGACACGGGCACGACCTCGTCGAGCTCCGGCGCCAACGGGTCGCCCGCCGGCAGCGACTTGTCGACGGGGCGCCCGCAGATCCAGCACACGTCCTCCTCCGCGAGGACCCTGCGCCTGAGCTCGCGGCGCCGGTGGCCGTTCGCGTACCTCGAGCGGCCGGCCATCGCCACACCCTCCCTCTCGGGCGCCGCCGCGGCCGCGCCCCCGAAACGCAAGAGGGGGCCGACGGCTGCATGCCGCGACCCCCTCCGTGACTCTCTCAATCGACGCCCTATCCGTGCGAGCCTATCAATAGCGGCTTTCGGCCGCGCAGTCAACGCCAGTCCTTGCTAGTCTCTGCCAGTCTCGTGCTAGTCGCTGCTAGTCTTACACACAACCTACACGTATGAGCGCGAGCGGGCCGCCCTGCGCGTCGATCCAGTCGAGCGCCGAGTCGATGGAGTAGCGGACCCCGGAGACGCTCATGCCGACCGCCTCGGAGACCTCGGCGTAGCTCTTGCACATCAGGTACCGCTCCTGAAGGCACGAGCGCCAGCTCGCCGCCGCGCGGGGGTTGGGCGGGCGCACCGCCGCGATGACCTCCCACGCCTCGTCCTCCCTGGCGCACAGCTCGTCGAGCCTGTCGGCCCACCTGCGCTTCGCCCTGTCCACCGCCATGAGCCGGCCGAGGACCCCGTCCGGCGAGGCGCCCCCGCCGCGCGTGGGCAGCGGCGCCGAGCCGCCCACGCCGTCCACCCGGTCCTCCGCCACGTCGAGCATCTCGCGCGCCCGCCGCAGGTCGTGCTCGACCAGGACGAGCTCCTCGAAGTAGTCGCGAGCCTTCATCCGCCGCCTCCTCAGCCTATCCCGAATCCCCAGAGCACCGCCCTCACCAAGACGGCGACGACGGCCGCGGGCAGGAGCACCGCGGCCGTCAAGACGAGCCGTGCTATGAGCCGCCCGACCAGGCGGGCGGCGTCGTTGCCGTCGTTCCTCATCACTACCACCTTCCGCGTCACCTGCGCGTGCAGAGCCTGACGGCGCTGCCGACAACGAGGAGAGCCGTCAGGCCGAGGCTGCCGCGCAGCGCCTCGCACCAACCCCGCACCACCGCCCTCACCCCCATCCCCGCCGTTCGGGCTGCCAGCCCTGCTGCGCAGGCGGCTGGCACGCCGCCTGCCGGGGCGGCAGGACGATGTCGGTCACCACCACGTCGAGCTTGGTCCGCACCTGGCCGTCGCGCTCCCACCTGCTGAAGCGCAGCCTGCCCTCGACGGTCACCGGCATGCCCTTCGCGAGGATCGGGGCCAGCGCCGCCGCGCGCCTGCCGACCACCGAGCAGTCCACGAAGTTCGCCCTCTCGCAGAGGTTGCCGGCCTGGTCGCGCCAGGACTCCCCGACGGCGAGCCCGAAGCCCAACACGGCCGTCCCGCCCTGCGTCTCGCGGTACTGCGGGTCCCTGGTGAGCCTGCCGGTGAGGACCACCCTGTTCACGTCCGACACCCTGCGCCTCCCGAAAAGTTTTCAACCGAGTTTCAACCGAGTTTTCAACAATCAACACAGCGCCCTATTCCTACTGGGAAAGACTCCCAGGTTTTTCTTTATTGAATGAATGGATGAATGGGCAATTGTTTTTGCAATTTGCAGATGCAGGCTAGTGCAAGCATCCGTGCAAACCGCCTTGAAAACCAACCAGCAAACGCATGTGCAAACCTTTTTGCAATTCGTTTTGCAATTCGTTTTGCAATTCGTTTTGCAAACGTTTCTGCAACCAGCTTTACGAACGTCTCCGCAACCAAACGTCACGGCGCCGCCGACGCGGCCTTGTTCGCGCGCCTGGCCGCCACGCTCTCGCGCTGGGCCGCCGCCTTGCCCTCCTTGTACATGAACCTGTCCGCGACGCTCTGGATCCGTATGAGGCCCTCCTCCCAGCACGCCGCGTCGATGAGGCCCAGGGCCGCGAACTCGTCGAGCAGCTCCTCCGTCTTGGCGGGCGTCATGCCCCACTGGTGGGCGAGGGCGTCGACGTGGCGCCTGCCGACCTCCTGGTGCTCCTGCAGCGACGAGGCCACCATGACGAGAAGCTCGTAGTAGCAGCCCACGAGGGCCATGCCGCCCTTGCGCGACCGAAGCGACACCATGCCCAGCGTCGAGGGCATGGTGTTGGGCACCTCGACGTACCAGTCCTTTGCCATTCCATCACCTCCCGTTCCCGTTCGACCTGTTCCAGGCGTCGACCGCCGACCTCGGGTCGGGGCCGACCGCGACGGGCGCGACCCGACAGGAGCGCTCGCGGCACTCCACGAGGAACACCCACCCGCCGCAGCACCTCGAGCGCACGACGGCGGGCGCACGCCCGCAGGCGCGGCACGGCGCCGGCTCGGGGAGCCCCACGTACCTGCGCCCGCCCACGGTCAGCTCCATGGCCCGCGCCCCCTCCCGGTGCCGCCGCCCCTGGCGCGCGGCCTGGGCAGCGGCACGCCCATCCTGCGCAGCTCGGCCGCCGCGATCGGCGGCGTCGTGCCGCCTGCCTCGGCGACGGAGAGGATCGAGCCGCCGCACAGGGCCACGAGCCGCATGCTCCGGCGCTCCTCGTCCGAGAACACCCTCTTCAACGCAAACACCTCCCACGGGGCCCCACGGGGCCGCAGGCGACGGCATCTAGGCCACGGCCCTCAGCAGGGCCGCGACCGCCAGCACGGCGTCGACCACGAGCGCCACGGCGACGGCGAAGCCGGCCTTCCCCCAGGTGTCGAAGGCCTCGAGCATGTCCCGCTCGAGCGCGGCGAGCCGCGATCGGCTTTTGTCGACCCGCTGGGACACAATGAGCATCTGCCTGTCAAGCAAGCAGACGCGGCCGTCGACCTCCTCCACCGAGCGCCTCAGGGCGCCCATGGGGTCGAGCGGCGCCGTGCACGACGGCTCCTCGAGCCCCTCGCATGCCGGCACGTCCTCGTGCACGCCCTGCGGCGTCTCCCGGCGCATCGCGTCCCGGCCGCCCTTCGCGGCCCTCACCCTGCCGTCGTGCCTCATTTCTTCTCCCATCGTCTGTCCCTTCCTATCGTCTACGGCTCGAACAGGCCCCTCGGGTCGCACCCCAGCACCTCCGCGAGCCTGCACAGCTTGTCGAGGGTCATCGTCGACATCCCCCGGTCGGACACCCAGTGGCTGACGGCCTGGCGGGAAACCCCCATGGACTTCGCCAGCTCGCCCTTTTTCATCCTCCGGTCGGCGAGCACGACCTCAAGCCTCGACTTCATCTCCTGTACACTCCTTGTAAAGTGCCGCCTGTTTAAAACCAGAGGCGCCCGTGCGCTGCGCCCCCTGCGGGATGGGCGGGCCGACACACCGCCGCGATGCCCACGCCGGCGGCGTTTCGACGAGGGAGGCGTGTATGCCCGCCCCTCCCGAAGTGCCCGCCCCGCAGGGGGCGCAGGGCGCACGCGCACGCGCCGTCACGCGATCACCGCGACCTCTCGGAACTCGCAGCCGAGGCATGTGCCCACGACCCCGAGGACCTCGCGGGCGGCCCGCTCGTCGCCCTCGAACCAGACCACCCTGGTCTTCCCGGTGACGTCCTTCACCTCGCAGCACCAGCTGCCCGGGCCCAAGCCGCTCACCCAGGCCCTGAAGCCGCCGTTGGTGCAGCTGAACTCGTAGCGCAGGTCCGTGTCCGCAACGCCGTGCGGGCGCAACGCCGCCCCCATGTCAGCACCTCGCGGGGGCGGGCGCCTTCGGCCGCTCCGCCGCCCTGGACTCGCGCCACGCCATGAAAATCGGCCACAACGCGTTCGCCATCACGGTCGCCCTCACGCTCTCGGGCGGTATGCGCGGTGCCTCTCCGCGATGCCGCGCAGGCGCCTCGACTGTCTCGTCCATCGCTACCTCCTCGTCAGCAGCCATGCCGGCAGGCCCACGAAGGCGCCCGCCGCGAGCGCAAGCCCCAGCGCGTCGAAGAGCGCCGGGCACGCCTCGTCGAGCACCTGCGGCAGCACCACGCCGCCGACCACGAAAACCACGGCGGCGAGCGCGCCCGCGAGGGCCTCCGCCCACTCCCGGAACTCGTCAAACCATGCTGTGCTAGAATCCATCCCGTCATCTTCCCTTCGATGGTGACCATGGCCCCGGCGAGCTGCTATCTCGCGCGGGGCCGCTCTTTTACGGCTCGAACAAATCCCTCGGGTCGCACACCAGGGCGTCAGCGACGCGGCAGAGCTTGCCCACCGTGAGGCCGGCCATGCCCTTGTCGGTGCACCACTTCCCCACCGCCTGCGGGCGCACGCCCACGTCATCCGCCAGCTCGCGCTTCTTCACGCGCCTTTCCGCCAGCATGTCCTCCAACCTCGACTTCATCGCACAACCTCCGTTCTCGTTGTTCATCTGTCCGCCCCGTGCGTAGACTCCCGTTTATCCGCCGAAAACAGGCGGTGCCCGGCGCGTGCCGGCGCCGGGCGGCCTATTCCCGAGGAGATTGGAGACTCCATGGCCAAGAACATCCACAAGCCCGGAGAGGACAACCAGACCCCGGAAGGTGGGTCGAGGTGGGGCCTCGTGGCGGGGAGGTCAGCAACCCCCGCGTCGTGCACATCGGTCAGGGGGACAGGCTCCCCTCGACCCAGCAACCCGGCAGGGGATGGGTCAGGAAATAGCGCCGTCGGAGGGCCCCGAGAGGGGCCTTCCCTCTATACGCATCCTCTTGCGAGACAGGCACCACGAGCGGTTGAAAAGCTCGAGCTGGATCCAAGACTCGACCCAGAGCACACCGTCCTCCTCGTACTTCGTCATGTAGTGCCGCAGCGGCGATGGCCACATGCGACCACCTCCCTCCCTGAGCCTCACGGTTCGAACAGATCTCTCGGGTCGCACCCCAGCGCCTGCGCCACGCGGCAGAGCTTGCCCACCGTGAGGCCGGCCATGCCCTTGTCGGTGCTCCACACGTGCACGGCCTGCCTGTGCACGCAGAGCTCCCGCGCCAGGGCGGTCTTCGTCACCCGCTTCTCAGCGAGCACGACGTTCAACCTCGACCTCATCGCCGTCCTTCGCCCCCTTCGACATCTCCCATAGGCGGCCGGCGCTCTCCATCTCGAGGCGCTCCTCGCGCCTGGCCTGGTCCCTGACCCTCTCTGCGCGCTCGCCGAGCCGCGCCGACACGGTCAAAAGCGACTGGTGGCACCAGCGGAGCACGGAGCCGAACTGGTCCACCTCCAAGTAGTGCATCCTGTCCGCCGCGCTTTGGATGCACCCGGCCGCGTCCCTCAGGTACCCGGCGGCCTCCTCAAGCTCCTCGGCGCCCATCGGCGCCGACATGCGCCTGTAGCACGGCGCTCCCTCGTCACTCATCGCCGTCCTCCATCCCATCCGACATCCACCGCATGAGCCGGGCGGCCATGAGGAGCTTGTCGGCGAGCATCGCCAGGTCCTCGGCGTACCTGACCGCCTGCAGGCCGCGCAGGTCGTTGACCGCGCGCACGACGTCGACGGCGGCGCCTTCCAGCGTGCGGCACGGGCCCTCGACATCGCCCGCACCCATGGGCCTGAGGTCCCGATGGCCGACGACGCGCAGGCAGACCATGGTGCCGTCGACGACCTGCGCGGGCCCCTTGCGCATGAGCCTCCGTGCGTCCTCGACGATGTACTCGCCCCTGAGGTCGAGCACGACGGCAAGCTGCTCGAGCACCTTGGGGTCCACGAGGCGGCCGTCCGACATCGCAGCGATCTCGCGCAGGCGGCCTGCGACGAAGCCGAGCTCCTCGACGCGGCCGCGCTTGCCCGTCGTGAGCGGGCTGGCCATACCTCCCAGCTCGCTGAGCGGGCTTCCAGGTTCGCTAATCATCCCGACCGCCCCCATCCTTGTGCATGCACTGCCAGAACAGCGCGGCCCTGCCTTCGCCATACCTTCACCTCGTCCTCGGTGTCGCCGCCGTGGGCGCACCGGTAGCGGATGGCCTTGGCGACCTGCTCGCTGGCGTGGTCGGGGTCGTCCCCGCAGACCTGCGGGAAGCCGGTTACCTCCATGCAGTCGCCGACCCCCGCGCCGGACAGGAACTCGTCCACCGCCTCGGTGGCGAACCTCTCCAGCTCGAGTGACGCGCCCCTGCGCCCCGGCAGCTCCCATCGCTCGATTTTGGTCGGCACCCGTCCTCCCATCTCTTATAACGCGCAATTCTTTCGCGTGCAGTTAGCGCGTAACCACGCCTGCATACTAACGTACGATTTGCGCGTAGTCAACGATTGGATTGGACTGGGATGGACTTCGGCAAGAGGCTTCGCGCCGTTCGCATGAACCGCGGGCTCACCCAACAGCAGACCGCCGACACTGCCGGCGTCTCGCTGCGCGTCTACCAGAACTACGAGCAGGGGACGCGCAGGCCGACTTTCGAGTGCCTTGCCCTGCTGTGCAGGCTCTTCAACGTCAGCTCTGATTATCTCCTTGGGCTTTCTGACGAAGAACGCGCTGGTGGACGCTGAACATGTCCTCCAGTGAGTCCCAGATTTCGAAGTCGCCGGTGCGCTCGCCGGCCTCGATGTTCTGGTAGTACCGCAGGCTTATCCCCAGCCTGTCCGCCACCGCCTGCTGGGTCATGCCGGCCTTCGCGCGGGCCGTCTTCAGGTTGTCGCGCATAGCGTCACCCCCTCTCGATTGGAGTTGCTGACATGACATCGCCAGACGCCGACAAGGTCGCCCGCAGCATCGACCGGCTTGCCGACAAGGTCGCGAGCCTCGACCGCAGCCAGAGGACGCAGGTCAGAAGGCCAGGCGTCCCCGACATATCGCGAACGCTCACCGACGAGGAGGCCGACGAGCTTCGCCTGCTCATCGACGCTGGCGGCTCCATCGGCGAGCGCTGCGACTCGCGCTCCACGCTGCCCGACGGCTCACCAGACGAGACGCTCAGGGGCATGTGGCTAGAGCTTGCCGACATGGGCCTGCTCGTCGCACTCGAGATGGCCGACGGCTCCGTCCGCGTCTGGTCGGTGACCACGCGCGGGCACTGGGCCGCCAAAAAGCTCGAGTCGGAGCGCAAGCGCGCCGCGGACGAGCAGAAGAGGCGAGACCGCCACGACTTCCGCGTGGAACTGGTCGGCGCGACCTCTGGCCTTCTTGGTGTCGTTCTCGGCTACGTGCTTGCCAGGTTCTTCTAGCCGAGCAGCTTCGCGATGATGACGCCGAGCGTGAATCCGGCCAGCGAAAACAGCGCGCCGAGATAGGCGAGCTTGTGCGTGTGGTCAGGCTCCTTCATGGTGCCACCTCCTCTCCGGCAGGACTCGAACCTGCGCCCCGTCGCGGGGCGTCTCCCCTTTCCGGCCAGGGGTGTCGGCCATGTCACCGCGCCACCTCGCGACGCGGGATTTCAAGGTGCGGTAGTGCACGTCACTCGCGGGGAAGCCCCAGTTCCCTCGTGTGCATGGCTGGCCGCCTCCTTAGACTGCCGGGGCGAGAAGGGGGGCGACAGCGTGCTGGGCGGCACCGGCGAAGCGGTCGACCTCGGCGTAGGGGGATGCGGCGGCAGACTGGGCGGTGCCGGAGGCCGTGCGCGGATCGCGTCGGGACGGAGCGTCCAGGGAGATGCCGCACAGGTCGTTCGGCGTGCAGCCGAGGGCCTGCGCCAGGCGGAACGCGGTCTTGAACTGCGGCAGCATCGCGCCGCTCATGTACTTGCGAACGGCGTCGACGGAGCAGCCCGTCTCACGCGCCAGGCGCTCGGCTCCCATGCCAGAGAGGTCCATGTAGGCCTTCAGGCGACTCGGGAAAATCTCTTCCAAATCCGACATTGGTACTTCCTCCTAATAATAAGTCCGTAAACCGTACTTCTGACTCTGCAGAATAGATACGCTTTACGAACTTGTCAATACTTTTCTGCCAATTAAGTTGATTCATATACACGTTTTTGGTAGATTTCTCGCCATAGGAGGTGAAGCCTATGGACAAGGAGTACACCTTGCGCCTGAGAGAGATTCGAAAAGCGAAACAACTCACTCAAGACGACTTGGCTTCAAAGATTGGAACGACCAAACGAATTGTTGGCAGTTGGGAGAGGGAGGAAGCGGCCATGTCCCTCTCCGACGCCGTGGACTGCGCGAAGGCGCTGGGCTGCACGCCGAACGACCTGTGCGGGTGGGACGAGGGCGGGGACGCCCCCGCGCCCGAGGTCGCGTGCCGCCCCGACGACCCCCTCAAGCGGCAAGTCGTGGACGCCTACGACTCCATGACGCAGGCGGGCCGGGAGTCCCTCGCCGGCGTGGCCAAGGGCCTGAGCGCCCTCCCCGAGAACCGCCCGGGGGACGCACGTGATCGCGTTTCGGCCAAGGACGTCGCGTAGCCGCTGACGTGCGGACGGAAAATCGGCGGGCGGGGCTTCCGTGACGGTTTGGTGCGTTGCATACAATTTATCGTTACGCTAAATTGTAAGGAGCAAAATGGGATTGAATCATGAGAGGAGCCATCCGACACACTCGCTCGACGAGGCGCGACGCCTAGCTCATGAAGGCAAGCTGACCGTCAACAGGCGGGCGCGGGACTTCATACGGAACCGCCACGGGCGCAACGACAGCGCCTGCTTCGTCGCCGGCCTGCTCGACGCCATCGACCCGCAGGACTTTTACAAGTCGGTCGAGCTCGATGTCATGCCGGGTTGCTGGGGCGACGTGTACCGTGGCGTCGAGTACGAGGGCGAGGAATGGTACGTGAAGTTCACCGTCAGGGAGGACGGCACGGCATCGCTGTGCGTCCTGTCGGCGAACTGGGAAGGCTACCTACATTAGGAGGACACGATGAGGTGCTTGGAATGCGGCGCCGAGATGAGGCACACCGCCGAGGCCATGACGGAGGCGTACCGGGGCGAGGAGTTCACGGTCGATGGAATCGACCGGTGGGTCTGCGACGCCTGCGGCAACGACGAGATGCAGGTCTCCGAGGCCGAAAGGCTCTCCCGCGCCCTGGCGCGCGAGTACGCCCGTGCCCACGGCCTTCTCGCGCCGGACGAGGTGAAGGAGCTGCGCAAGTCGCTCGGCCTCACCCAAAGGGAGTTCGAGAGGCTGCTGGGCGTGTCCTCGCCGACCGCCAGCCGCTGGGAGACCGGGGCCATGCAGCAGTCCATGACCGCGAACAGGCTGATGGCGCTGCTCAGGGACTGCCCCGAGGCAGCCGAGCAGCTCATGGAGATGGCCGAGATTCACAAGGCCCCCGTCGCGGTACCCCTGGGGGTCACGGCCGCAGTCGGCTCCTCGGCGTTCGGCGGCGTATCGGGCTCGAAGTTTTCAGTTGTGGTCGGAAGGGCGTGATGGTCGTGCCAGGCTATATCTCGAATGCGCGAGTGGAGTCCGTGAGGCTCGCGGAATGCTCCGTGTGGACGAACCCCGACGGTCCCGGCGTGTCGATGTCGGCCGAGGCGAACGTCGAGATGGGGCAGCTCTCCCAGCTTCCCGCCGACTCCGACGGCTGGCTGACCTACGCGGCGTCGGTCGGGATAACGGTGCAGCTCGTCGACGAGGAAGGCTCGATGCCGAGGGCGAGGGCGGCCGTGAAGCTCGTCGGCGTCGTGTCCGTGCCCGCAGGCGAAGCCGACCCCGCGCACGCAGCCAAGGTGGCCGCCGCCGCGTCGATGTACCCGCAGGCGCAGGCCTACGTGTCGATGCTCTCCTCAATTGCCCAGGTCGGCACGATGCCGACGCCCGTCATAGACCCAGAGGGGCTCGTCTCCGCCGTCGACGCGCTCGTTGCCGCCAACGGGCAGTAGGCGTGCCTCCTTCGCGGGGCTGGCTTGACGGCGCGGCGAGTGCGGTATAGTTTTTGGCAGTGACACGGCAGGGGGTCTCCATGGAGCCCTGCCCAGGGCGGCTGCCTCCGGGTGGTCGCCCTTTTTCGTTTGGAGCCAGTAACGCAGCACTGAAAGGCCTGCTGGGAATCATTTTACCGACCTCGGCAAAATGACCGTCGCGCCCTACAATCGCGCCGAGGAGGCGCGCATGCTGAGAGTGAGAAGGAAGATGGAAAGAGAGAGGGTTGTCTATAGGATTTGCGGCGTCGACCCTGAGACCGGGGTCGGCGCCCAGGAGCTGGCGAAGGTTCTGTCCAGCTTCAGCGGCCTCGTGCGCGAGACCGTCACGGTGCTCGGGTGCCAGGACGAGGTGTCCATCAAGGTGCGGCCCTTCCGCGAGGGGTCGTTCATAGTCGAGTTCGCGACCGAGGTCGCCAGCGGCCTGCTCGGGTTCCTCTCGTCCAGCGAAGGAGGGGCACTGAGCACCGGCCTCGCGATTCTCGGCTTCCTCGGCGGAGGGTCGTTCACGCTGCCTGCCATCGTCCGAAAGGTGAGGGGCCGCGTCGACCGTTTCACCGACAACGGCGACGGTACATACACCTATGGGTCGGGCGACGACGCCGTCACGGTCGGCGAGGACACGCACAGAGTCGTGCAGTCCCAGAAGGTCGCCGAGCAGTACACCACGGCCGCCATGGGGCCGATTGTCGGCAGCATCAACGCCCAGAGCGTCCAGATATACGTCGGCGACCCGCACACCCCTCCGGCGGCGGGGCACCAGGCGACGTTCACGCCTGAGGACGGGGAGCCCTTGGCGACCTACCGCAAGGTGGCGACGGGCAACTCCGACATGCTTGACGAGGTCACCTCGGAGAAGACGAGCTTCGAGATGCACGGCGTGATCCTTCACCCGGCGTCGGGCTCCTACGACGGCGCGGAGCGCGGCTACACCTTCACCACGGGCGACGGCGCGGATGCGACAACGTACAGGAAGGTCGCGATAGCGGACGAGGAGTTCCGTGAGAGGCTCGAGCGCGCGGAGGTGAGGCTCTTCGCAAAGGACACGCTCAAGGTCGACATGACGGCCGTGCAGAGGGTGTCCAAGACCCGCGCGGTGACGTGGGCCTACACGATCGACAAGGTGCACTCGTACGAGCCGTACAGACCGTGCCAGCAGGAGGGCCTCGGCATATAGGCCGCCGTCGAGAGCTCTGGTAGCCCACCATTTTCGTGAGGTCGCGAAAATGGGCCTCGACCCGCCCGCAAGCGCAAAAAAGCGGGGCCGCCCGAAGGCGACCCCGCTGCGAGGGCTGTATTTTGCCAGACGTAACCCCCCAGGTTCGGCACACCCAATGGTTAGGGGTACGTACTGCCGGGGGGTACAAGGCGATGACAGGAGGAGGTCGACGCGGGGCGTCTTTTTCTTCTGTCGCGATTCATTCTACCCCCTAAGGGGTGTTTGGCGAATGTTTTTTGTTCACATGTCGAATGTCGGGCTGATGAAGCCGGACCAGACGTGGTGATTTGCCGCGTCATTGTAGCGTAGCGGTTTATTACTGATTTTCGAATTGAGTATTTAGGAGGGCACCCATGGACATGCAGGGCAAGGCGAGGACGGCCGTCGTCTATGCGCGCTTCAGCTGCTCGAAGCAGCGCGAGGCGTCCATCGACGACCAGCTGCGCGAGTGCCGCGCGTGGTGCGAGCGCGAGGGCGTCGAGGTCGTGCGGGAGTACTGCGACTATGCCGTGTCGGGCCGCACCGACGAGCGGCCGGAGTTCCAGCGCATGATCTCCTCGGCGGGGGAGTCCGACCTCGTCGTCGTGTACATGATGGACCGTTTCTCGCGCAACGAGTTCGACGCACCGATATACAAGCGCGAGCTGCAGCGCCATGGCGTGCAGCTGGTCTCCGCGCTCGAGCGCATCCCAGAGTCGCCGGAGGGCATCATCTACGAGAAGCTCCTCGAGGGGCTCGCTGCCTGCGAGAGCCGCAAGACGTCCGTGCGCACGAGGCGAGGGATGGAGGGAAATGCGCTCAAATCCATGCCGAACGGCGGCCAGCGGCCCTACGGGTACCGCAACGTCGGCGGGAAATACATTGTGGACGAGGCTGAGGCCGCCGTCGTGCGCGAGATCTTCGAGCGTCGCGCCTCCGGCGAGACGAACCACCACATCGCCGCCGACCTGGCTGCACGCGGGGTGGTCAATGCCCAGGGCAGGCCGATGAGGGACCAGGTAGTCGGGAAGATCATCAGGTCGCGCAGGTACGTGGGAGAGTACCGGTGGGGCACGATCGTGACCCCGAACGCCTTCGAGGCCATCGTGGACGAGGCGCTGTGGGAGTCCGCAAACGCCAAGGTAGCCGCCAGGAGCCGCGACCGCGAGAGGCAGGACTACAGGGAGTACCCGCTCGTCGGCAAGGCCCTGTGCGCCGTATGCGGCCACGGGCTTTCGGGCGAGTCTGCCCACGGCAGGGGCGGCGTGCGGTACGACTACTACACCTGCAGCGCCGGCGGCGCGCGCAACCACATTCGGAGGACCCGCGCGCAGTGGCTCGAGAGAGCCGTGGTGCAGGGCATCCGCGCCATGCTGTCCGACCGCGCCACGGCCGAGCACATCGCAGGGATGGTCGTGGAGTCCAAGACCGGCGCCGCCGTTGAGCGCCGTCGCGCTGGCATCCAGGCCGACATCCGCAAGGCGGACGACGCCATGCGCAATTTGATCCGCGCCATCGAGGAGGGGCTGTACACGCCTGCCATGAGGGAGAGGATGGACGAGCTGCAGGCCGCCAAGGCGCACGCCGAGGCCGAGCTCGCCATGGTGCAGGAGACCACCGTCACCGTCGAGGAGTTCACGGAGTTCCTGCTCTCCGGCACCTCGATGAGCCACAGGCAAATCATCGACTGCTTCGTGTGGTCAATTGTATTGGACAATGATGACGCCGTCGTGACTCTCAACTGGGACACCCGACAGGCACAAAAAAACGAACCAGCTCGTATCGAACTGGTTCGTAAGAATAGCGAATGGCTCCCCGAGCAGGGCTCGAACCTGCAACAACTCGGTTAACAGCCGAGTGCTCTACCATTGAGCTATCGGGGAATGCGGTTGTCAGCGTCTTGCGTGGTGCTCGCTGCAGGACTTAGATATATTGCACCTCCAGAGAGTCTTTGGCAACGATGATTTTCAAATATGAGGGACCAACTCATTTTCTACACAATTCCGCTATCTTCGTCTGGTTACGTATCCGCGTACAAATCATCGCGCGTACCTGCTAATCTAGCGACTCACGTATCCTATCCACCTTCGAGGGAGAACCATGATCAAAGAGATTGTCAAGGACCAGGAATTCCTTGCCCAGGTCAGCGAGCCTGCAACCATCGAGGACGTTCAGGTTGCCACCGACCTTGTCGACACCATGAACCACCTGTCCGAGAGCTGTGCCTGCCTTGCCGCCAACCAGATCGGCTACAACAAGGCCATCATCGCCTTTGCCGATGACAACAACAAGGTCAACGTCATGTACAACCCCAAGCTCATCCAGTTCATGGGGCCCTTCGAGGCCACTGAGGGCTGCCTGAGCCTCGACGAGGAGAGCACCTCCACTCGTTACCAGCTCATCCGCGTGGCCTATCAGGAGGAGCAGAACGGCAAGATGCTCTCCCGCGTGAAGAAGTACTCCGGCTTTACCGCTCAGGCCATTCAGCACGCCATCGATCACACCAAGGGCATGCTGGTCTAAGTTTCGCCGAGGGGAGTGGTGGCACGCGGCTTTAGACGCAAGTTGTCGACAACTTGTGAATTATCTGAAGTCATGAAGCATCGCGATGTGATTCGCGCCAAGTTGTGTCATTATATCCCCCGCGTTGTCGGAGTGGCGGAATAGGCAGACGCGCTAGCTTGAGGTGCTAGTGACCTTTACGGTCTTGCGGGTTCAAGTCCCGCCTCCGACACCATTTGAAATGCCAAGGGGCCTTTCGGGGTCCCTTTTTTGTTATCTGGCATATGGGTTGTTGCCAGCTTTTACATTCCCCAAAGCCCTTCCTGCACGCCTGCGACGTGTTTGCGCGAAGTGTTCCCGCAAAACCCGGGTTCTCCAGCCGCTAAAGAGGAGTGGGGGTAGCTAACGAAGGCGGTGCACCGGGAGCGCTTGAGTGCTCTCCCAACAAAATGCCTGCTCATAGGCCTGCCAGTATGTAATGCCCAACACGCTCAATGGTTCGTTGCGCATCGGCAGCCAAGAACGCGGCTGGAGAACCACGCTTTTGCGGCACTATCTCTCGATTTCAATGCGCTGAAGTGGCGTTCGTGTTGGATCGGGGTGGTGGGGTCCAGTAGACCTCCGTCTCGATGACTCGTGAGCGTTCAGATTATTTCAGGTGGGGAGGGGAAACGACAGAAGTCGGGCATGTGCCGTGAGCGGCGCCTTCGAACGAGTCATGTGTACGGTCGAGTTGCCCAAAGGGGCGTGCAAACACGCGACTCTTCATCAAGAAACGTATGCGGGCAAGCTTCTGGAGCTGTACTGTCCATGTCAAATCTGCTGCTTCGACAGAAAACTACCAGCTAAACGAAAAGAGGCCAGCTTGCGCTGGCCTCTTGAGTAATCACTGGAGCGGACTACGGGACTCGAACCCGCGACCCCAACCTTGGCAAGGTTGTGCTCTACCAACTGAGCCAAGTCCGCATGTGCGAGGAATTACTATACGCGTCATGACTCCTCTTGGCTAGTCAAAACAGGCGATTCATAAACAGCACACATATGGCCAAGATCCGGGCCAAGGCCGCGAAACATATGACATGCGCAGCACGGTTTTGAAACGTGCATGTGGTAGGCTTTGCGCCATACGCTGGATCGGACGTGCCTGTCGCACAACATGCAGGGCACACGCTATGAGAAGGGTCGCTCTTATGAAGAGGAATCGTATCCAGGGCATCTCCGCCGCCGTTGCTTCGCTGACACTTGCAGGCACCTGCTTTGCCGCTCCCGCTTATGCCGCTTCCAACTCGGTGTTTGGCTCTGGTTTCTCTGGTCAGTCTTCGACCGAGACTCCCATTACGTCCCCCGTTGCCGAGCCCGTCCCGGATACGAGCCAGGCCACCATGCCTGACGATCCCGACGACGTCGATCCGGATTTCCTCGTAGATTCCGACGTGGACTATGCAGCGCTGGTCATGGAGATGCTTGGTCTCGACGACGCCGCGCTCGATCAGATTCTTTCTGGCGATCTTTCCATTGTGACCAATGCCCTGGGCGATACCATTGACGCAGACACTCAGGCTGCCATTGACGAGGCCTCTCAGAGCCTTGCCGAGGCGAACCTCACTACCGCGCAGGTCAAGGATGCCTTCAATGCCGTGGCGAACGAGGCCGTCAATTCCCTGGCAGACCTGATCGACGCCACCGAAACCTTCCTGACCGAGAACAACCTCATCGTTGAGGATGCCGTGCTCTACAGCGGGGAGCCCTATCTGGCAGACGACCCCACCGCTCAGCAGCTCACCCTCGGTGGCGTCTCGATGCTCATTCCGAGTGACTTCGCGTTTCAGCAGCTGACTCCCGAAGAGATCGCCGCGGCGTTTGAGCTCGACAACGCCGAGGATATCGTGAGCGATGCCTATATCGCCACCAACGACACGAGCTCTGCCGGTCTTATCTGCGCCCAGCTTACGCCCGATGCCCTGGGCGGCGCCGGGTATGACATAGCGCAGACCATGGCCGACGAATCCAAGCTCGTCTACCTCGAGACGGAAAGTTCCGTGTTCAGTGCGGGGTGCGCGAGCCTCGAAGACGGCACGCCTATCTTCGACCTGGGCTACCTCAAGGCTTCCGAAGAGCGCCCCTGCTTCTACGAGCTCATTATGATGCCCTCCGATGACGGTGGTCTTGTCGTTGTGTTTGCGCTGACCGATGAGACGGCCACGCTTGACGACTGCGCGACCTTGTCCGACATCATGACCTCCCTTGCCGGCACGGGTTACGTGGAGGCACGCTAGTCTATGACCCAACCTCGTTTTTCGTACGTGCTGTTCGACTGTGACGGCACGCTGCTCAACACCATCGGCGACCTGGCCTGCGCGGGCAACCTCGTGTGCGAGGCGCACGGCTGGCTCACGCATGACATCGATTCGTTCAAGCGCATGGTGGGCGACGGCCAGCGCGTGCTCGTGAGGCGTTTCGTTCCCGAGGACGTTGCAGCCGACCCCGATGCGCTTGAGGCTGCCTACCAGGAGTTTGTCGAGCTCTATAGCGCCCACAAGGAAGACACGACGGGCCCCTACGAGGGCATCGTCGCCTGCGTGGAGCGCCTGAGGGCCGCCGGCGTGCATGTGGGCGTGCTCACGAACAAGAACCACGAGCAGGCTATCCCGCTTGTCGAGAAGTTCTTCCCGGGCCTTTTCGACGCCGTGCAGGGCAGGCTCGACACACTGCCCGCCAAACCCGCCGCTCCCATGACGCACGCGCTCATGGATGCGCTGGGGGCCGATCCGGCGTCGACCCTCATGGTGGGAGATACCTCGGTCGACATTGCATGCGGCACTAACGCGGGCATCGCTGCCTGCGGCGTTACCTGGGGTTTCCGCCCTCGCACCGAGCTTGTTGAGGCGGGTGCCAACTTTATCGTCGACACCCCTGCCGAATTGGCCCGTCTCATCTTGGGCGAGTAAGGCCGCGCGGCACATCTGCCGCTTGCATTTCGCTTCTTTTCTGTCGGGGCCCGTTCCGGGATGGTGCGGGTCCCGCTTTGTGTTTAAGTGGGGGTCTCAAAGGGGTTGCGGCGCATCGGACGTGTCGTGATGCGCGGTACAAGCGGGGTGGTGGACATGGCTCAGGCACAGTTTGACAGGCATCTCAAGCCGGGTGACGCCCGCGCGGCCCTTGATCGCATCGCCTCGTCGCAGGCCTTCCAGGCAAGCCGTTTCTCGAGCTCGGTATACGAAGATGAGCCCATCCTGCGTACGGGAAGCCAGTTTCGCCGCGACGCGGAGTCATCGCGACCCTACCAGCTCATCCATCAGCTCGCACAACGCGAGGACTTGAGGTACGCCCCCGCGGCGAGGGTGTTCTATGAGCAGGCGCGCGCTCTTGCCGACTTCGACGGCACGGGCGACCCCACGGTGCCCTTCAAGTCATATTTCCCCACCTACCAGGCCATGAACGACCGTCAGCTCTCGTCGTATCTGGCATGGCGCACCCAGGCCCGCAAGGGCGTCATCGCCGCCTCCACGGCGAGCTATGCGTTCGTCTATATCTACGAGCTGCTCATGGGCGTGGGAACGCAGGAGGGCCTGCCTGCGCTTGCAGCACTGACGTCCTTTTGGGTCGCCTGGAAGAAACAAGCCACGACAGATGCCGGTTTGCTCGACTTCTACCTGCACATCTGGCTGCGCGACTACATCGTGTACCATGGCCTCGACCGATCGCTTCTCGAGCGCGTGAGCGGTCCCGCCTCCCAGCGCGATGTCGTTGACGTGTATGCCGCCGTTCCCGTGCTGCGCGAGGCTGAGGCGCTTGTGCTTGCCGGGGGTTCCCTTGCAGGTGACATGGCGCAGAAAACGTTTGACGCCATGTGCCTGGCGTCGTCGTTTCGCCTCACGGGCTCAAAGTTCTACAAGGACTATCCGGCTGAGACGCAGGCCGTGACCTGCGGTGTCTTTGCGCGCTTGGTTCAGCATTGTGCCCATCGCCGCAAGGTGGGCTATGTCGACGGGCTGTTTGGCGCCGAGCAGCGCCGCGCCCATCCCATGTTTTACGGCGCCGTGTTCTATGCCCCACAGACCCATCCCGATGCCACGTACCGCGTGAGCGATTCTGAGGCGTACATCTGTCGTGACGGCACCTGGCGGCGCAAGGTGCCTTGTGCCGAGGAGACACGCAGCCGCGACCTGGGGCTTTTGATGCACACGGTGGATCACGAGATGCGTCGCATATGGGAGTACCCCAAGCAGGTGCGCGCCTACGAGGTGCCCCGCTACCTTGAGGGATTCGTTACCAAGGAGGCCACGGCTGCCCATGAGGCCTGGCTCGCGGCTCAGACTCCCAAGATTCATATCGACCGTTCGCTTCTGCGCGGTATTCGCACGGCCGCCGTCAAGACGCGCGAGTCGCTCCTGGTAGATGAGGAGCGAGCCGAGGAACCCGCGATGACGGGCGTGGGCGTTGCACCGAAGGCGCCCGCGACTGTGACTGCACCGGCCACGCCGAGCAAGGAAGACGGTCTGCATGCGGCATCCCAAGCGGGCGGGGCAATTGCGGCTCCTGGTTCGGGCACGGCCTCCATGGCGGGTGTGGCGGCTGACTCGAGTGCGGCCTTCTCGGCAGGCAAGGTGCCTGCGGCTCTCGCTTCTAGCATGGTTGCCACATCGGGTATGGAGGCTGCTTCAGGCGTGGCTCGCATGGCAGGTGAGTCGACTATGGCTTCCACTTCGAATGCGGTTTCTGCGCTGGGCGCGTTGCCTGGGTTGAATGGACGTCCTGCGGCGGGCGAGGCAGATGCGGATTCTGCCTTGGACGTGGATCGCGCCACCTCCACTGAACCTTGTGGTCTCACTGCCTCTGAGCTGGCGTTTCTCCAGGCGCTCCTTGCCGGTGATGTGGCGGGCGCGAAGGCGGCAGTGGGTGTCGGCATGGTGAGCCTCATGGTGGACGCGGTGAACGAGAAGCTCTACGACGAGATCGGCGACGCCGCCATCGAGTTCGACGGCGACACCCCGCAACTTGTGGAAGACTATCGTCCCGATGTGGAGGAGCTTCTCTCGTAAGGTTCACTTGCCTTGCGCGCTGTGTTGACTTGGCCCGCGGGGGCTTTTTGTCCGCTGCACTTGGTATCCTATCTGCGATTGCGCTTATCGGTGGGCTCAGGAGCTCGCCGGCAGAAAGGTTGCCCGATGAACGCCAAAGCAAATGCCTCCAGTGCCGCCGACACCCCCAAGGTGCCCCGTCGCATCGCCTCGGTCATCATCAACTCCCTTAAGGGCGGTGTCGTGCCGCGCGTGGGCTTGCCGTACATCACCGTGGGTCGCCAGGCCGAGATTGAGGCGCTCCTGCACGACCTCGAGCTCGTGGGGGAGGGCGGCGCGTCGTTCCGCTTCCTCGTAGGCCGTTACGGTTCGGGCAAGAGCTTCTTGCTGCAGACCATCCGCAACCACGCCATGGGCAAAGGCTTCGTCGTGGCCGACGCCGACCTGTCGCCCGAGCGCCGCCTGCAGGGCACGAAGGGCCAGGGTCTGGCCACCTACCGCGAGCTTATCAGCAACCTTTCCACCAAGACGCGCCCCGAGGGCGGCGCGCTCACGCTCATTCTCGATCGCTGGATTTCCAACGTGCAGATGGAGGTGGCTGGCGAGGGCGGCTTCGACCTGGCAAACCCTGCCGACCCCGCGTTTGCCGCCGAGGTCGAGAAGCGCATCTACGTGGTCATTCGCCAGCTGCAGGACATGGTGCATGGATACGACTTCGCGCGCCTGCTCGCCATGTATTTCCGCGCCTACGTGGAGTCCGACGACGAGACGAAGGCCAATGTCGTACGGTGGTTCCGTGGCGAGTACCGCACCCGCGCCGAGGCCAAGGCCGACCTGGGCGTGAACATCGTGATTGGCGACGACGACTGGTACGATTACATCAAGCTGTTTGCGAGCTTCCTCAAGGGCGCGGGCTACGCGGGCCTCGTTGTGCTTGTCGACGAGCTCGTGAACCTGTACAAGATTCCCAACGCCGTGGCACGCCAGTACAACTACGAGAAGATTCTCACCATGTACAACGACACGCTCCAGGGCCGCGCGAGCTACCTGGGCATCATCATGAGCGGCACGCCTCAATGCGTGGAGGACCGCCGCCGTGGCCTCTACAGCTACGAGGCGCTGCGCAGCCGTCTGGCTCAGGGACGCTTTGCCAGCGAGGGCCATGTGGACATGCTTGCCCCTGTCATCCAGCTCCAGCCGCTGACCCCAGAGGAGCTGCTCGTGCTTGTGGAGAAGCTCGCCGACATCCATGCGGGCTTCTTTGGCTACGAGCGCGTCCTGCGCGAGGAGGACCTGGTGGCCTTCCTGCAGGTAGAGCTTGCGCGTGTGGGCGCCGACAGCCACATCACGCCGCGTGAGATCATCCGTGACTTCGTGGAGCTGCTCGACATCCTCTATCAGAACCCCGCGCTCACCCTTGAGGGGCTTGTGAATGACCCGGCGTTCTCCCAGCGTCCGGCCACCTTGCCGTGCGAGGAGGACGATTCCCGCGTGACGAGCACCACCGCGCAAGCGGGATTCGGGCAGGCTTTCGCCTCCCGTCCGACTGCGTCCGGCGCTCAACGCATCGCTTCTTCGAGCTCGACGTCTGCCGTCGCCGCGCAGGCGGCGCCGTCAGCGGGTCTTGGGCAGGTGGCCCCCGGTCGTTGCGCCCCGCAGTCGGCATCCTCGCTGTATGACGAGGTGATCCAGCCGACCGCCTCCGAGGTGCCTAGCACTCAGCGTGTGGCGGCCGAGCCGGTTGCGGCGCCGCGCACGTTCGCAGAGTTCACCATCTAGGCGGCCCCCTTGAACGTTTTCGACCGCTATGCGCCTTTCGTCCAGGATTTCATTTACTCGCACGGCTGGGAGTCGCTGCGCGGCATCCAGGTGGCCGCCGGCGACGCCATCTTCAACACCGACGACAACGTGCTCCTGGCGGCGTCCACGGCTTCGGGCAAAACTGAGGCGGCGTTCTTTCCGATTCTCACGCTCTTTGACGAGAATCCGCCGGCATCGGTGGGCGCCATCTACGTGGGCCCGCTCAAGGCGCTCATCAACGACCAGTTCTACCGCCTGAACGACCTGTGCGCTGAGGCGGGCATCCCCGTGTGGCACTGGCACGGCGACGTGAGCGCCTCTCACAAGGCGCGCATGCTCAAGAACCCCTCGGGCATCCTGCAGATTACTCCCGAGTCGCTTGAAGCGCTGCTCATGCACAAGCATTCGGCTGTGGCCAGGCTTTTCAGCGACCTGCGCTTTGTGGTGATCGACGAGGTGCATTCGCTTCTGCGTGGCGATCGCGGAGGGCAGACGCTTTGCTGCATCGAGCGCCTCTCGCGCATGGCGGGCGTCAACCCCCGCCGCATTGGTCTATCGGCCACCATCGGCGACCCCGAGCTCACGGGCGAGATCCTCTCGCGCGGCACGGGTCGGGGCTGCGTCATCCCACAGGTCAAGGAGCAGGGCCGTACCTGGCGTCTCTCCATGGAGCATTTCTTCGTGAGCGGCCCCCAGGCGGTGCAGCGTGGACCTCATCCCCGCACGCAGATAAGCGAGCCTGCCGGAGCCGCAGGACCCGCGCTTGAGCCCGCCAGCGACGTGGCGCCCGAGCACGCCGACCCCGGTATCGCCTACATCTTCGAGCACACCAAAGATGCCAAGTGCCTGGTCTTTGTCAACTCGCGCGAAGAGGCTGAGGCTGTCACCACGAGTCTGCGCCAGTATTGCGAGGCCACCGGCCAGCCCGACCGCTTCCTCATCCACCATGGCAACCTTTCCTCGTCGCTGCGCGAGAGCGCCGAGGACGCCATGCGCGACGACGACCGCGTGTTCACGACCGTGACAACCGCCACCCTCGAACTCGGCATCGACATCGGCAGGCTTGAGCGGGCCTTCCAGATAGACGCGCCGTTCACGGTGAGCAGCTTTCTGCAGCGCATGGGTCGCACCGGCAGGCGCGAGCGGCCTTGCGAGATGTGGTTCGTCATGCGCGAGGAGGAGCCCGAGGCGCGCGCCCTCATGCCCGAGTGCATTCCCTGGAAGCTTGTGCAAGGCATCGCCCTTGTGCAGGTGTACCTGGAGGAACGTTGGGTCGAGCCGCCGCGCACGGGCCGGATGCCCTTCAGCCTGCTCTATCACCAGACCATGGCGACGCTTGCCTCGTGCGGCGAGATGAGCGCCGCCCAGCTGGCCAATCAGGTGCTCAATCTGTCGTGCTTCGACAATATCTCGCCCGACGACTATCGGGTGCTCCTGCGTCACCTTGTGGACATCGACCACATCGAGCGCGCCGATGAGGGTGGTCTCATCGTGGGTCTCGCTGGCGAGCGCGTCACGAGTTCCTACAAGTTCTATGCGACGTTCCAGGACAACGAGGAGTACGCCTGCCGCAGCGAGTCTATGGAGCTCGGCACGATTGTGCAGCCGCCGCCACCGGGCGAGAAGATTGCCATCGCTGGCCATGTGTGGATTGTCGAGGAGGTTGACCACAAGCGCCATGTGGTGTACTGCACGCAGGTGAAAGGCAAGGTGCCGGCCTACTTTGGCGAGGTCGCCGGCGACATCCACACCCACGTGCTCGAACGCATGCAGCGCGTGCTGGCGGAGGACACGCAATACATGTACCTCATGGGCAACGCCCAGGCTCGCTTGGAGGAGGCGCGCCATGTCGCACGCGCCTCGGGGCTTGTTGCGGGGCCGACCCCTCCGGCGGGGGCTTTGCCTGCGGGAGCGGCGCGTCTGCCTCGCCAGGCAGCCCAGGGTGCCGTGTGGGGGGAGGACCCGGCTGACTGGCAGGATGCGGGTGCCGCTGGCCCTGGGGGCGTGCGTGGCAACGAGGCGCTCATGCGCTCCTCGGACGCAGGCGAGTTTCCCTATGCCGCCGCAGCCTCTTTGGCCGAGGGTGACTGGCTTATCAACCTGGGCGGCGACACCTGGGCGCTTTTCCCCTGGCTGGGCACGTATGCGTTCCTGACGCTCGAGCGTCTCATCAAGATCAAGTGTGCGCCCCGCCTGGGCATCAAGGGCATCGACTCGGCGCGGCCCTACTACATCCAGTTCCGCATGGCAGCCGAGCGAGACGACTTCCTGCAAGTAGTGCAGCAAGAGGCGCTCGCCCTTACCGACCCCATGGAGCTCGTGTATCCCGAGGAAGTGCCCATCTTCGACAAGTACGACGAGTTCGTTCCCGAAAGCCTCGTGCGCAAGGGTTTCGCCCACGGCGTGCTCGACATCGAAACCATGCGCGCCCGCGTCCTTTCCTGGCAATGACACAAGGGGAGGGGCGTGCTGTGTCATTTTGCGCGCCGTGGGAGCGGCCGCTCTCGGACGCAAGGGGACGAGGGCGCTGCGTTATGGCATGCTCGACGTTGATGCCGCTTGAACTTGCGTTCTCGGTTGGCAATGACGAAAAGGAATGGCGAAAAGAGGCCGGTGCAATCCGTCGTTTCGGGTTAGTTCTGCCTGGTCACACCCCATGGCGCACGTGCCGCCGCTTGTTGGCACCCAATGGCACGCCGGGCCACTTCGTTGCAAATGCAACAGTCCTGGTGAGCAAAGGGGCTATACTGGACTGCATCCGTGTGCTTTGCTAAGGAGAGGATGTTTGCATGAAGAAGGAAACGCTCGTTGCCATTGTCGAGGCTCTCAAGGAGGGCAAGACGCCGGTTTTCCCTGCGGAGGACTTCCCCTGCTTCGAGCCGGAGGCCCTCGCGGGCAAGGAGAACGTGACGCCCGTCGTGCTCGACGCCCTCGTCAACGGCATCACTATGGCCGACGTGCCCGTTTTCGAGCGTGCCATCGCTGCCATGGACGCTGGCGAGCTTGCCTGGATCGGCTTCAAGCTCGTGTTCGACCCCCAGGCCGCTCAGTCCAATGTGGACAACGAAGTCACCAAGAAGTACGGCGAGCAGGGTTCTGCCGACGGTGAGCCGCTCGTTTTCTTCTGCAGCGATGCCAAGGAGGTCGTGGCCAGCCGCGAGTACTCGCCGCGCGACCTCTTCCAGATGAAGGACATCACGCGTGGCCCGGGCATGCACAACGACCAGTTCGCCGGCCTCACCTGGATGAGCGCCCCGCTTTTCGACAAGGTCCACGTGTGGCTGCTCGGTGCTTCCGACGCTGCTGCCGAGACGGCCGCCCTCGCCGAGCACGTGGGCTTCCGCGTGACGGTCGTGGACTACGATCCCGCCTACATCAGCGAGGAGCGCTTCCCCACTTCTGAGCGCATCCTGCTGCCTGGCCCCGGTTTTGTCGGCATCGACGACATCGAGTGCGCTCCTGAGGACTACGTGTGCGTCCTTACCCGTGGCCACATGTTCGACCCGCAGGGCTGCGTGTGGGGCACGCGCCAGCACGCGCACTACGTGGGCATGATGGGCTGCAAGGGCAAGAACGACACCGTGCACAACCTCGTGCTGGCCCAGGGCGCAACCGAGCTCGACTGGCAGCGCGTCAAGCGCCCCATCGGCCTCAAGTTTGGCGCCAAGACCCCCGCAGAGCTCGCCATCGCCATCGTCGCCGAGCTCGTGGACGTGCGTTACCAGCAGCGTTACTCCGCCGAGGCTCGCGCCAAGCACGAGGCCAGCCTGGGCAGGTAGGGCTCGCCCGAGACGCCTTGCGCAACTCCCGCTATGAAAAATCCCCCAGCCCACACCATGTGGACTGGGGGATTTTCGTAAGCGAGCAATCGCGGCGTTGCTGCGCCTTGTCGTGCTCCTACACCAGCGGGTGGTGGCAGGCGCACATGTGCGGCCCCTCGGGGGTCTGCGCCAGGCAACGCAGCTCGGGGCTCTCGGTGCGGCACAGCTCGTCGGCGTAGGGGCACCTCGGGTGGAAGCGGCAACCGCTCGGCAGGTTGATGGGGGAGGGAAGCTCGCCCAGAACCGCCGCTTTCTTGTCGTCCACCTTGTTCTCCTCCATGGAGGGCGCGGCGGCAAGAAGCACCTTGGTGTAGGGGTGCGCCGGCGCGGTGTACAGCGTGTCGGTGGGGGCAGTCTCCACCATGGCGCCCAGGTACATCACGGCTACGCGGTCGGAGATGTAGCGCACCACGCGCAGGTCGTGGCTGATGAACAGGATCGACAGGCCAAGCTTCTCCTGGAGGTCGCAAAGCAGGTTGATAATCTGCGCCTGGATGGAGACGTCGAGTGCCGAAACCGGCTCGTCGGCGATGATGAGCTTGGGCTGCACGGCCAGGGCGCGGGCGATGCCGATGCGCTGACGCTGGCCGCCCGAGAAGGCGCTCGGCAGGCGGTCGGCCTGGTCCTCGCTGAGGCCCACGAGCTCAAGCAGCTCGATGATGCGTGCGTCGACCTCGGCTTTGGTGCACATGTTGTGGTGCAGCAGCTCCTCGCGCAGCACCTGGCGCACGGTCATGCGGGGGTTGAGCGAAGAGTAGGGATCCTGGAAGATCATCTGGATGTCTTTGCAGCTGTTGCGCAGCTCATGCTTGGAAAGCTGAGAGAAGTCAACGCCCGCAAAGACGACCTTGCCGCCCGTGGGGTTGTACAGGTTGATGACCGTGCGGGCAAGCGTGGACTTGCCGCAGCCGGACTCGCCCACCAGGCCGAGCGTCTCGCCTGCGTTGAGGGAGAACGACACGTGATCCACGGCGGTGAGGTGCTTGCGCTCCTTGCGCATGACGGCGTCAAGCACGCCGTACTTGAGGGGGAAGCTCTTGCACAGGTCGGTCACCTCAAGCAGGGGCTCGCCCTGCGCGGCAGCCTTGGGAGCCTTCGTCTCTTCGGCCATTATGCAACGCCTCCCTTCTTCTTGGGCGTGATGTCGGGCGTAAGGGCATCGGCCGCATCCTTGTCGGCGTTGACGCCCTGCTCAGAGCCGGATGCAATGAGCTCTTCAGCGAAGTCGCGGTCCTGGTCGGTCACGCGGGTGCGGTCGTAGGGGTCGGCGTGGTGGCAACGCACGCGGTGGCCACCCACAAGCGTCTGCATGTTGGGGGCCTTGGTGCGGCACATCTCGTCGGCAAAGGGGCAGCGGGGCGCAAAAGCGCAGCCCACAATCTCGTGAGCCAGGTTCGGCGGCGCACCGTGGATGGGCTCCAGACGGGCGCGCGTGTCGTTCTCAGCAGGCAGCGAGTTGATGAGGCCCACGGTGTAGGGGTGCTTGGGGTGGTGCAGCAGGTTGCGCGTGTCGGCGATCTCGACGATGCGGCCGGCGTACATGACGCCCACGTGGTGGCACATCTCGTTCACGACGCCCAGGTCGTGCGTCACGAGCAGGATGGACATGCCGAGCTTCTCGCGCAGGTCGTTGAGCAGGCAGATGATCTGGTCCTGGATGGTGACGTCGAGGGCGGTGGTGGGCTCGTCGGCAAGCAGCAGACGAGGCTGGCTTGCCAGGGCGATGGCGATCATCACGCGCTGACGCATACCGCCCGACATCTCATGGACGTAGTTGCCCATGCGGTTGGCCGGCTCGGGGATGCCCACGAGGCGCAGCAGCTCGATAGCGCGCTCCTCCATCTCCTTCTTGCTCAGACCCTCGCGCTTGAGGGACTCGAAGAATTGCTTGCGCACGGTGGTGACCGGGTTGAGCGAGGTCATCGGGTCCTGGAAGATCATGCCGATCTCTTTGCCGCGCAGGCCTCGAATCTCGCGGTCGTTCATCGTCGTGAGCTCCTGGCCCTTGTAGCGCACGGAGCCGCCCACGATCTTGCCCACCTCGGGCAGCAGGCGCACGAGCGAACGGGCGGTGGTGGACTTACCGCAGCCCGATTCGCCTACCAGGCCGAACGTCTCGCCCTCGGCGATGGAGAACGTGACCTTCTCCACGGCGCGCACCGTGGAGCTCTTGGTTATGTAGTGCATTGAGAGGTCGTCGACCTCGAGGATGTTTGCCATGTCTCAGGCCCCCTTCTAGTCCTTGGTCCTGAGCAGGTCGTTGAGGCCGTCGCCAAAGAGCGAGAAGCCGAGACCAACGATTGCCATGACGATGCCGGGCATGGAGGAAATCCACCAATAGCCGCCGAGCAGGTAGCTCTTGCCACTGGAGATGATGGAGCCCCACTCAAGGGTGGCGGCGTCCACGCCCAGGCCCAGGAAGCTCATGGAGGCGGCGGTCATGATGCACATGACGATGTCGGAGGCCGCGTACACCACGGAGCTGGAGATGACGTTGGGCAGGATGTGGCGGAAGATGATCTTCGCATCGGAGTAGCCCAGGGTCTTGGCGGCCTGCACATACTCGGAGTTCTTGGCGATGAGGACCTCGGAGCGCACGAGACGCGTGTAGGGAGGCCAGCTTACGATCCACATGGCGATGAGCAGGTTCATGACGCCGTTGCCCAGGATGGCCACGATGGCGATGGCGAGGACCATGAACGGGAACGCCACGAAAATGTCGAGGATGCGCATGATGATGGTGTCGAGCTTGCCGCCGTAGTAGCCGCAGATGAGACCCAGAAGGGTGCCCACCACGAAGGGCAGGGCCACCGAACCCAGGCCGATGAGCAGGTCGAGGCGCGTGGCGGCGATGACCATGGTGTAGATGTCGCGGCCGTAGTTGTCGGTGCCGAACCAGTGCTCGGCGCTGGGCGCTTGGAGCATGGCGGTGAAGTCCATGAGGTCGGTGACGGGCTTGGCGGCATCAGGGGCGAAGAGCGTGGGGAAGGCCGCCACGACAAATGCCAGCGCCACGATCACGGCGCCGATGACAAGGCTGGGGCTGCGGCGCCAAATCGGGATCTTCTTGACCTTGGTGCGCTTGGGAGCGAGTGCTGCAGTGTCTGCCATTATTTCTCATCTCCCAACTTGATACGGTGGTCGAGCACCGAGTAGAGAATGTCGGTGACGAGGTTCACGACGAGCGTGATGATGACGAACACCATGACGCAAGCCTGGACGGTGGCGTAGTCGCGGCCGGTGACCGACTGCACGAGCAGGGCGCCGATGCCCGGCAGGCCGAAGATGTTCTCGATGATGACCGAGCCGGAAAGCATGCCGATGATGCGCATCGACAGCAGCGTGGCCGTGGGGATGAGGGCGTTGCGAAGCACGTAGCCCGTGGAAATCACCCAGCTAGAGAGGCCCTTGGAGCGGCCGAAGTCCACGTAGTCGGCATTGCGCACATCAACGACGTTGTTGCGCACGTTACGAATGACGACGGCGATGGAGGAGAAGGCCAGGGTGAAGCCAGGAAGGATGAGCGCCTCGAAATGCTCGGGCCACGTCTTGCCCCAGCCGGAGGTGGGGAAGATTCCCAGGTTCACGCCGAAGACGATGAGCAGCACCAGGCCTACCCAGAACGAAGGGGCAGCCAGGCCGATGAGGGCAAAGATGCGCGTCAGGATGTCGGGCAGCTTGTCCTTCTTCACGCCGGCCATGTAGCCCAGGGGCAGAGCCACGATGACGGTGAAGACCGTGGCGGTGAGGGCCAGGCACAGGGTCACCTGCATGCGCGAGGCGATGAGCTGCGAGACGGGCATCTTGTAGATGGTGGACGAGCCCAGGTCGCCTTGCACGAGGTTGCTTACGTACACGGTGAACTGAGTCCACAGCGATGCGTTGAGGCCCATCTGCTCCTTGAGCGCCTCATACACCTTGGGGTCGATCTTGTCGCCCAGCGTTGCGAGAGCCGCGTCGCCAGGCAGAAGGCGCATAAGCAGGAATATCGCGATGACTGCAATGATGAGCACGGGGATCATCTGCAACACACGTTTCACGATGTAACGGAATGTTTCCACGCCTTCCCCTCCTTCCTTTCCTCTCCTTGCGTGCGAATACAGAACTGTATATGCACACGTCTTCCATACACGAATTGCTAATCATACACGCTTTTTTACTCGTAACTACATCAAATGGGGCCGCGATGGATTTTTCCACCGCAGCCCCCGGATATTTGCGTTGTTACGCCTTAAGCGCGCGCCCAGTAAAGCTCAACCCTCGCGTGAGGATTAGGCCTCGCGGGCAAGGTCCTCGAGGCGGTAGTTGCCAAGCGGGGTCTGGACCCAGCCGGTGACGGCCTTGTTCATGGCGTTGCACCAAGGGGTGACCATGAGCGGCACGTAGATGGCCAGCTCGCGCAGCTTCTGCTGAATCTGAGCGTAGAGGTCCTTGCGCTTCTCCTCGTCGAGCTCGATGAGGGCGTCGGAGTTGAGCTGCTGCATCTCGTCGTCAAACTCCATGCCGGAGTAGTAGCCGCAGGTGACGCTGTAGTCGAACACGAACTGCATCATCTCAGCGGGGTCGGTGACGTCGTCGTTCCAGCCGGAGATGATGAAGTCGTAGTTGGAAAGGTCCTTGCGGGCGGCGGAGTAAGCCGTGGCCTCAATCTGGTTGAGTTTCACGGTGACGCCGATTTGCGCCCACTGCTTCATGAGGATCATGCCGATCTGCTGATTGGTCTCGTTGCCCTCGCGCATCAGCAGGGTGAGCTCAAACGGGCCGACGCCGGCCTCCTCAAGCAGGGCCTTTGCCTTCTCGATGTCGCCGGAGGGCTGGTCGGAGGCATAGTAGAACTCAGAGGTGGGGTTGATGATGGAGCTGGCGGGCGTGGCGTAGCCGAAGGTGATGGTGTCCACGAACTCCTGGGAGTTGGTGGCCAGGTAGAGGGCCTCGCGCACCTTGGGGTCAGCGAGCTTCTCGCTCTTGCTGTTCAGCGACAGCCAGTACACCATGGTGGAGGGGTCAGCCTCGACGCTGATGTTGGGGTCGCCCTCGAGCTGCATCAGGCCAGAGAAGGACAGGTCGGTAGCGATGTCGATGTCGCCGCCCTGCAGCTGGATGATGCGGGCCGCGTCGTCGGAGACAACCTTGAACTCGACGGTCTTGGTGAGGGGCTTGCCCTCAACGCGGTAGTTGGGGTTGGCCTCAAGCGTGAGGTACTCGCCCTTCTTCCACTCGGAGACGGCATAGGGGCCGGTGCCGAGGATGCCGTTGTGGTATTCGTCGGCACCGGCCTTCTCGAAGTAGGCCTTGCTCTGAACGCCCACGGTGAAGATGCAGAGGTTGGCCAGCGTGGAGGCAGCCTCTTCCTTGGTGTAGACGATGACGGTGGTGTCGTCGGGGCACTCGACGTGGTCGAGGTTCTCGACGCACATATGCCAGCTGGAGTCCTCAGTCTCGATGGCGCGGGTGAAGGTCCACTCCCAGTCCTCAGCGGTGACGGGGGTGCCGTCGGAGAAGAGCAGGCCCTCCTGCACGTGGAAGGTGTAGACCTTGCCGTCCTCGGAAATCTCGGGCATGTCGGTGGCCAGGCAGGGCTCGATGGAGGAGCCGTCGTCGGAGCTCTTCAGCAGGCCGTCGAGGATGAGGTTGAAGATGAAGATGTTCGGGTTGCCGGTGCAGGTCACAGGGTCGAGGTCGTCGGAGTCGACGGCGCGGCCGATGACGATCTTCTCGACTGGGTCGGCGTTGGCGACGTTGACGCCACCGAAGGCGGCCAGGGTGCCCAGGGCAGCAGAGCTGAGCAGGAAATTGCGGCGGCTAAGCTGAAGGTCCATGTGTGTCTCCCTTTCGTATGCCCGCCCTCGGGCTGAGGCCGGGCTGTACCCTTGTGCTGAAGATGTCAGGCTGTGCCAGACTGTTCCAACACCGTGCTTTGCATTGTGGCAGCGGAAAATGCGAAGGGGGCCGCAAACGGCGCAGATTTCAACACTTGGTAACAAAAGGCCCTCGGCCAGATTAAAAGTGCTGGTCGAGGGCCTATAACTGAAATCTTATGTTAATTTGCGCGCATGAACGGGCGGTTAAATTCTCCACAGGAGCGTGCTGGGCGCCCGCGAACGGTGGAATTGCCGCCCTCTGCGGTCTTAGAACTCGGCGACGACTTCGGGGGTAAGCGAGGCCACGCTTGCCACGGCCACGCGCGCCGTGTTCATCACGTCGTCGATGCTGGCGATGGCGCAGTTCGAGTGGATGTAGCGGCAGGGGACGCCGGCCACCACGCAGGGGATGCCGTTGTCCATGAGGTGTGCGATGCCGCCGTCGGTGCCGCCGCCCACGCGCACCGCGCCCTGGGCAGGCAGGCCCGCCTGCTTGGCCGCATTGAGCACGAAGCGCTGGTAGCGGGGGTGCGTGATCATGCAGCAGTCGGCGTAGCGCAGCATCGGGCCCTGGTTGACGCAGCACTGCGCGTCGTCGGGGTTGCCGAACGTGTCATCGGCCGGGGCGCCCTCGAACATGAAGCAGACGCTGGGGTTGAAGTGACGCACGGCGCTCGCCACGCCGCGCTCGCCAACCTCTTCCTGGGCGCTGACCGAGGCAACGACGTCGAAGGGCAGGTCGAGCTTGGAGAGCTCGCGCATGGCCAGCAGCATGGCGGCCACGCCGGCGCGGCAGTCGAAGGCCTTGCCGAACATCATGCGCTGCTCGGGCTGGTAGTGGAACGTGGTGGCCGGGCACACGGGCTCGCCGACGCCCATGTGGAACTTCTCGATGGCCTCCTGCTTGCTCGTGGCGCCCACGTCGATCTTGAGCTCCATGCCGGCAAGGCCCGCCTCGCGCTCGGCGGGCGTCATGAAGTGCGGGGGCTTTGCGCCAACGACGCCGCGCACCCAGTTGCCCTCGGTGGTGCGCACGAGCACCTCCATGCCGATGGTGCTGCCCTTGGAGAAGCCGCCCAGGTTGATGAAGGTGAGGGTGCCGTCGGCGTGGATGGACTTCACCATGAGGCCCACCTCGTCGCCATGGGCGTCGAGCATGACGACGGGCTTGGTGCCCGAGAAGTTCTTGGGCTTGATGAAGCCGCACATGAGCGAGTTGCGCTCGAAGTCGGCGAAGGGCTCGCAGAACTCCTTGACGGCCGCGAGGGTCTCTTCCTCGAAGCCCGAGGGGCTCTTGGCGTTGGAAAGCTTGCCCATGAGGTTGACGACTTCGGCGTCCTCGAAGGCAATGCTTGCGGCATCGATGCTTGAGCAAGTCATGAAGCAAATCCCCTTTCGTTTGGCATGCCGGGCCGCACGGGGCGGCTCGCGCTGGGTGACCAGATTGCACGCATCATAGCCCGCTTGTGCCATGAGGGAAACACTGGCGACCATTCAGTTCAAAACGGCCACGCAAGGTGGGGTAGCGAAAGGGGCTCCGGTGCGGTCTTGGCGATTGAGGAGAGTTGCGCTTCCGTTCACAAGATGCAAACGTTGGAGGTTAGAATGGCGCTCGTTCAATTCGGGCGACCGACATCGCGCCGGCCGCGTCAACGAAAGGGGACCGCCATGCGTTTGGCTCGCATCACTTGGCCTCAGTGCCAGGCCTATTTCAAGGACAACGACACCGTCCTCATCGGCGTGGGATCCATTGAGTGCCACGGCCTGCACAACCCGCTCGGCACTGACACCATGGCGCCCGACTATCTCATGGACCTCATCGAGGCTCGCGAGCCCAGCGTGCTCATCGCCCCCACCGTGCCCTACGGCGCTACCGACGACCTCATGGGCTTCCCGGGCACCGTGTCGCTGGGTGTGCAGGGCCTCATCGACGTGCTTATGAGCATCACCGATTCGCTGTATGCCTATGGCGCGCGTCGTTTTGTCTTTGTGAACGGCCACGGCGGCAACGTCAAGTCCATCGCCACGGTGTGCTCGGCTCTCAACGAGCAGGGCTGCATCGCCGTCCTCATGAACTGGTGGAAGATGGCCCCTCAGCTTAACCCCGCATGGGGCGGCGGCCACGGCGACGGTATGGAGACGAGCGCCAACCTCGCCATTGATCCCGAGAGCGTGGATATGACGGCGCTTGCCCCCGAGGCACTGCGCGATGACTTCGGCCCCTCGCTCAAGACGACAGGCTGGGTGAGCGTGGAGTGGGACGGTGTGTCGGTCGACATGCCCCGCCCGCTCGTGCGCATGGCCTCCAACGGCTGGGTGGCCGAGGGCCACGACAACCCGCCTGAGACCGCCAGCGCCGAGCTGGGCAAGGCCATGCTCGAGGGCACGGCCGACTACATCGCCCGCTTCGTGGCCAACCTGCGCGATGTGGAGCTGCCCGAGCCGCTGTGCTACGAGGACGAAACCGCCAAGGGACTGGCATACATCGAGGGTCTTAAGGCTGGCAAATAGCAACGCGTACTGTATGGTTGAAGGTTGCTGTAAACCCTAAAGGTCGCAGCTTATCGCCTTGTTTGAAAGGAAGCTCACCATGCGTCTTGAACGTAGCACATACCCTCAAGTAGAGGCTTATCTTGAAGGTAATGACACCGTGCTCATGCTCTTTGGCTCCACCGAGCAGCACGGCAAGCACAACCCGTTGGGCACCGACTCGTTTGCTCCGCAGAAGCTCTCCGAGCTCATCGAGAAGGACCTGCCGGGACTCCTCATCGCGCCTATCCTGCCTTTCGGCTCCTCGCCTCGTTTCGTCGAGTTCCCCGGCACGTTCAACCTGGGCGACCAGCTCTACCTTGCCGTGGTGAAGAAGCTTTGCGAGAACCTTTACGACCAGGGTTTCCGTCACTTCGTGTTCTTGAACGGCCACGGCGGCAACTCCAAGGCGCTCACTGAGTGCCAGCTCGACCTTGCCCAGAAGGGCTGCCGTGCGGCATTGCTCAACTGGTGGAGCATGGTGGCCGACTTCAACCCGGAGTGGGCCGGCGGCCACGGTGGCGGCCAGGAGACGAGCGCCAACCTCTACATCGATCCCACCATGGTGGACCTCGACAGCGTCGAGGGCATGGGCCTCATCAACGACTTGGGTGACGACATGCCCAGCGTCCACTTCGACACCGTGAAGTACAAGGGCGTGAGCGTGACGGTGCCTCGCCCCACCAACTATTACGCTGAGAACGGCTGGATCGGTCCCGACGACCCCAAGAAGGCCAGCGCCGAATGGGGCCGCGAGATGATGGAGACTGTGGCTGCTTGGATGGTCGACTTCATCCAAGCGTTCTCCAAGACTCCTCTGCCCGATTCCGAGGACTAAGGAATTCGACGCGGCATGCGTAAGACGCGGGCGGGAGCACAGACAACGCTAGAGGGCATCGAGGTCGTGCGCTCACGGCGCAAGACGCTCGCCCTTGAGGTGAAGGCTCCCGCCCGCGTTATCGTGCGCGCCCCCATGCGCACCTCGCAGAAGGCGATTTGCGAATTTGTGGAGAGCCACCGTGCCTGGATCGCTGCGGCACTTGCACGTGTGCAAGCCCGCCAGGAGGCGCGTGCTCAGGCTGTCCAGCAAGAGGGCCTGCTGACCGAGGAGGACCTTGCGGCGCTTGCGCGCCAGGCCCGCCTGATAATCCCGGCACGCGTGGAGCACTTCGCCGCCCAGATAGGCGTGACCTATGGCCGCATAACCCTGCGATGCCAAAAAACGCGCTGGGGCAGCTGCTCGACGGCGGGCAACCTCAACTTCAACGTGCTGCTCATGCTCGCCCCGCCCGAGGTGCTCAACTACGTGGTGATTCACGAGCTGTGCCACCGCCTTGAGATGAACCACTCCGCACGCTTCTGGGACCTTGTCAGTCGTTACGATCCCGACCAGCGCCTCCATCGCGCCTGGCTCAAGGAGCACGGCTCGATGCTGCTTGCCCGCGCCGGGAAGTAGGCGGCGTTTAGGCGGGATGGGCCGGTGCCGCCTTTTTCAATATGCCGCATTCTTGCACGTTCGGTCTGGGTCAGGCACATGCCGCATGCTGGGCCGTTCAGCCTGGCCGGGGTGAACATGCGCTTCTTTCTGTCGTTTGCCACCCATCTTCGAATTGCCTTTTCCGCCGCGGGCCAAAACCTGCGATAATTGCGGCGTCGGCCGCAAACGCAGGGGAGACGTATGACAAGTCAGCTCACAAAAAGGGCTCTCGAGGAGTCATTTAAGCGACAGCTGTCCACAAAGCCGTTCTCCAAGATCACCATTGCCGACATTGCCCAAGACTGCGGTATCAGCCGCATGACGTTTTACTACCATTTCAAAGATATCTACGACCTCATGGAATGGTCGCTCGAGGAAGACGCTAAGCGTGCCATCGACGGGTGCAAGACCGTCTCCACCTGGCAGGAAGGCTACCTGGGCGTGCTCAACGAGCTGGCGCAAAACAGGCAGTTCATCAACGCGATTTACCGCGAGGTGAGCCATGAGCGCGTGGAGCGTTTTCTCATGCCTGCCACGCGCGAGCTCATATCCGGCGTGGTGAACGACGACCCCTTGTGCGGCCGGGTTCCCGAGCGCGAGCGCACGTTCATCGCCGACTTTTATGCTCATGCCCTGGCGGGGGTTACGCTCGAGTGGATCGGCAACGGCATGACCGAAAAGCCCGAGCATCTGCAGCGTCGCGTCGGCATCATCATGGAGGGCGCCGTCTCCACCGCGCTTTCGCGTTTTACGAGCCTCTAAGGTTTTTCGTACCGGTTTTTCTTACATTCGACCCCTTTTGATAAGTTTCTTATCAAAGCGAAAATCCTGATAAGGGTAGCGTTTCCGATGCCCGGGCACACTGGGGGCAAGGGCAAAGAGCCCAGCGGGGGAGACAAAAAGGCGTGCACGACGACGGCCTTTCCCTCGAACCATTGGTGTGCGACACGGAAATGGGGAACTCATGTATTACTCCAGCGGAAACTACGAAGCTTTTGCACGCCCCAAGAAGCCCGAGGGCATCGACCACAAGAGCGCCTATATCATCGGAACCGGCCTAGCGGCTCTGAGCGCGGCCTGCTATCTGGTTCGCGACGCGCAGATGCCCGGCAGCCACATCCACATCCTCGAGAAGGACCCCGTTGCCGGCGGCGCATGCGACGGCGCCAACATTCCCGGCGTTGGCTATGTGATGCGTGGCGGCCGCGAGATGGACAACCACTTCGAGGTCATGTGGGACCTCTTCCGCTCCATCCCCTCGATCGAGGACCCCAGCGTCACGGTGCTCGACGAATACTACTGGCTCAACAAAGAAGACCCCAACTTTTCGCTGTGCCGTGCCACCGAGAAGCGCGGTCAGGATGCCCACACCAACGGCAAGTTCGGCCTGTCGGACAAGGCAGCGATGGAGATCATGCGGCTCTTCTTCACGCCTGACGAGGACCTCTACGATAAGCCCATCACCGATTTCTTCGACGACGAGGTGCTGAACTCCAACTTCTGGATGTACTGGCGCACCATGTTCGCCTTCGAGAACTGGCATTCCGCCCTCGAGATGAAGCTGTACATCAAGCGCTACATCCATCACATCGCCGGCCTGCCCGACTTCTCTGCGCTGCGCTTCACGCGGTACAACCAGTACGAGTCCATGATTCTGCCCATGGTGACATACCTTGAGAAGGCCGGCGTGCAGTTCCACTTCAACACGAAGGTGGAGGACATCCGCTTCGCTATCGGCGGCGGCATCGGTCCGGTGCGTGCGACTACCGGCACGGGGCAGGACACCATCCAGCGCATCCAGCAGGCGCACTTCAAGCGCAACCCTGACAGCACGAGGGCAAAAAAGGTCGCTACCAGCATCGTGACTAGCACGAACGGCGAGCGGGCGGTTATCGACCTCACTGAAGACGACCTCGTGTTCATCACCAACGGCGGCTGTGTCGAGAGCGCTACCATTGGCACGCAAACACAGCCTGCGGCGTGGTGCCCGCAGATCGAGCCGGGCAACGGCTGGGACCTGTGGCGCCGCATCGCCAGCCAGGACCCGAGCTTTGGCCACCCCGACGTCTTCTGCTCCGACCCGCAGAAGACCAAGTGGATGAGCGCTACCGTTACCACGCTCGACAACGCCATTCCACCCTACATCGAGAAGATCTGCAAGCGCGACCCGTTCAGCGGTCATACGGTGACGGGCGGCATAGTGACCTGCCGCGACTCCAGCTGGCTCATGAGCTGGACCATCAACCGCCAGCAGCAGTTCCGCGACCAGCCGAGCAACGAGCTGTGCGTGTGGGTGTATGGCCTCTTCCCCGACAACGAGGGCGACTACGTGAAGAAGCCCATGACGCAGTGCACGGGTGAGGAGATCTGCAAGGAATGGCTCTGGCATCTGGGTGTGCCTGAGACCCAGATCGAGGAGCTGGCGCACAGCCACGCGAACACTGTTCCCGTGATGATGCCCTACATCACCGCGTTCTTCATGCCGCGATCTCTGGGCGACCGTCCCGACGTGGTGCCCGGCGGTGCCGTGAACTTCGCCTTCCTCGGCCAGTTCGCCGAGACGCCGCGCGACACCATCTTCACCACCGAGTACTCCATGCGCACCGGCATGGAAGCGGTCTACACCCTGTGCGACGTGGACCGCGGCGTGCCCGAGGTGTGGGGCAGCACCTTCGACGTGCGCGACCTGCTGATGAGCAGCGTCAAGCTGCGCGACGGCAAGGCCATCACCGACATGTCGCTTCCCCTCAAGGACAGGGCTGCGCTCGACATATTGCTGAAGAAGCTCGGCCATACCGACATCGTGAAGCTCCTGCGCGAGTTTGATGTCATCTAACTCGTCGAATGAAGCGTTGCGCAATCGGCCGATGCGACGTGGGGCGATAGCCCGATAAGAAAATCCCCGCCTTCCGGATGTTGCATCCGAGGGGCGGGGATTTTTGTAACGATTTCTATCTTGCGCGTGCGGGCCGAGTGCTTCTTATAGCCAGGCTTCCGTACTGGACGTTTTTTCTGTGCCCACGTTCCCTCTGCGGCTGTCGCTATCTCAGGCCGGTCGAACCGAAGCCGCCCTCGCCGCGCTCGGTGGCGTCGAGCTCGTCGACCTCCACAAGTTCGACGGCGGGCACGCGCTGTACCACGAGCTGCGCCACGCGCTCACCGCGGGCGATGGTGATGGGCTCGTCGGCGTCGGTGTTGATGGCGATGACCTTGAGCTCGCCGCGATAGCCTGAGTCGACCAGGCCGGGCGTGTTCACGATGGACAGGCCCTTCTTGGCAGCCAGGCCGCTGCGGGGCTGCACAAAGCCGGCGTAACCTTCCGGAAGCGCGATGGCCACGCCCGTGGGAATCATGACGCGCCTCATCGGTTCGATGACGACGTCGATGGCGCTGTAGAGGTCCAGACCCGCGTCGCCGGGGTTGGCGTAGCGGGGCAGGGGCAGCTCCTGGTCGAGCCTCTTGATCTTCACCTGGATGTCGAATGCCATGGGGTTTCCCTTCTTGTCGTGCCATGCGCGAGTTGCGGGCGGCGCGTCCTGGCGCGTAATTGCTGGAGAACATGCTGTTATACCCTGCAGGGTCGAGCTGGATTCTGAAATAGGTGTAATCTACACGCTTCAAGGACTATATACCAGCAAAGGCGTCTGTGCACGCCCGTCTCTTAGGGAGAAACCACGTGAAGCGCATCCTCATCCTCGGCGGTGGCCTGAGCGGCTTCTATATCGCTCGTGACCTCGAGAAGACGCTCCAAGACGGGGAGGCCCAGGTCACGCTCGTCGACATGCGTTCGGCGTGCGTCTACCAGCCCTTCTTGGCCGAGGTCGCGTCGGGTGCCATCGAGCCCCGCCACATCGAGACACCCTTTGCCATGCACCTGAAGAAGACGCGCATCGTGCGTGCCCGCGTCACTTCGATAAACGCCGCCGAAAAGCGCGTGGCTCTTGCCGACGCGCACGGCAACGCCTTCGAGCTCGAGGCCGACGCGCTCGTGGTCGCCCTGGGCGCCGTGACGCGCACGTTCCCTATCCCCGGCATTGCCGAGAACGCCGTGGGTCTCAAGGCGACCGAAGAAGCCGTCTACCTGCGCGATAACCTCATCTCGAACCTCTCTTGCGCCGCCGAGCTCCCCAAGGGCTCGCCTGAGCGCACGCGCCTCATGACGCTCATCACCGTGGGCGGTGGCTTCTCGGGTATGGAGGGCTTCGCCGAACTCTTTGACCTCGCTTACAAGATTTGCAAGAAGGATGCGCGCCTGGATCCCTCCGAGCTCAACTTCCACCTCATCGAGGCTGCCGAGAAGGTCTTCCCCGAGCTCACCGTGGCGCAGTCGAGCAAAGCGGTTGCCCACCTGGAGGCCCGTGGCGCCCACATTCACCTCAAGACCTGCGTCGAGAGCGCCCAGGACGGCCATGTCGTCACCTCCGACGGTGCCAGCTACGACGCTGCCTCCATCCTGTGGTGCGCCGGCGCCATGGCCAACCCCGTGCTCAAGAGCAGCGACCTGCCCCTTGAGCCGCGCGGCCGCGTCGTGTGCGGCGCCGACCTGTGCGTTCGTCGCGACGGTGAGGTGCTCGAGGGCATCTTTGCCGTGGGTGACTGCAGCTGCGTGCCCGACCTTACGGGCCATGGCCTGCCCGACGGCTCCTGCGCCCCCACCGCCCAGCACTCCATGCGCCAGAGCAAGGTCCTCACGAAGAACCTGCTCACCTGGCTGCGCGGTGGCGAGATGGCCGAGTATCGCCATGAGAACGCCGGCATGGTAGCGGGCCTGGGCACCTCGTACGGCGCCTTCACGAGCGGTGCCCTCACCAAGGGCGGTGCCAAGATTCGCTTCAATGGCTGGCTTGCCTGGATGGCCCACCGCGTGTACCACGGCTTCGCGCTGCCTGGCTGGGAGCGCAAGTTCCGCGTGTGGGGCGACTGGACTGCCGGCCTTGTGTTCCGCCGCGACCTGTCCGACGTCATCGGTACCCGTGAGCCGCGCGCCTTCTTTGAGGAGTTCGCAGCCCGGGCGAAGTAGTCGGGGCCGCCCGTCATGGGTAGTTTTTAGGGAGCGCCCACTGTTCGTATATACTTCCGTAACGAAATCAGCGAGATGGGAGTGCGAGCAGTGGGCGAAGAACAGAAAGTCCAGGCAGATAAGGGCAGCGCACCTCACAAGGGCAGGGGAGGTGCGCGCCCTGGTGCCGGTCGCAAGGCCAAGTGGGGCGAGAAGACCGTTGTCATGCGTGTGCCTGAGAGCATGCGTGAGGCCGTGGAGGAGTTCCTGAGCCTCAAGGCCCAAGGCATCGAGCTCGTGCGCGCCGACGAGGTGGCCGCACGCGTTGAGGCGGCCGTCCAGGCTGCGGCGCAGCCCGCGCGTCTCGCCCTTGAGGAGCAGCCCGCACCTGTCGCAGCTGAAGCGCCCACCGCTCCCGCTAAGCCCAAGAAGCCGCGCGCCCCGCGCAAGAAGAAGGCGCAGGACGCAGGCATCGACCCTTCGCGTCAAGGATCGCTCTTCGACCTTCTGTAATGATGCGACCCGCCGTCGCGCACGTCGGCGTGTGTGGCGGGTCGCCCACAACGAGAGGCCCCGCTACCTGGTTGGTTCCCAGGCGGCGGGGCCTCCTTCGTTGAGCGGCGTTTTCACGTCTTGTTTGAGCGTGCGCATGCGCTGGTCGCCGGCATGCTTTCAGGTGCGGGCGTGCTTTAGCCGGTCGCGGTTTAGGCGCATGGGCTTGCGTCGAGCGTGCCCCGCGCCCAGAGCGCCTCGTTTTGGTAGGCTACAGCCCTGCGCGGCAGAGCTCCTCCACCACGGCGGCGCAGCGCACGGCGCTGGAGGCCTCGAACTCGGGGTAGGCCATCTCGGCCGAGCCGTCGGCCTTGTCGGAGATGGCACGCACTACGGTGAAGGGCACGCCGTTCACATGGCACGCATGGGCGATGGCGGCTCCCTCCATCTCACAGCACATGCCTCCGAACTCCTGGGCGAGGCGTTCCTTTGCTTGCGAGGAGGCGATGAACTGGTCACCCGAGACAACGCGGCCGGAGAAAACGTGCACGTCGGGCGCGGCGACAGCGGCGGCGTGCTCGATGGCGGCACGCAGCGCGGGGTCGGCCGGGAAGGCCAGGCAGTCCATGCCGGGGAGCTGGCCAGGCTCGTAGCCCAGGGGTGTGACGTCCATGTCGTGGTAGAGGGCGTCGGTGCTTACCACGAGGTCGGCGATGTCGATGGCAGCGTCGAGCGAGCCGGCCACGCCCGTGTTCACGATGTGCGTCACGCCGTACAGGTCGCACATGACCTGCACGCACATGCCGGCTGACACCTTGCCGATGCCGCACTTGGCGATGACGACCGGCACTTCCGCGAGCGTGCCCTCACAGAAGCGCATGCCTGCGCGCTCGCTGATCACAGCGTCTTGCGCATGCTCCATGAGGGTGGCGACCTCCACGTCCATGGCGCCGATGATGCCGAGTTTGACCTGCTTGTTTTCCATTTCGCTTCCTTTCGGGAGTGTGCTTTCGATTTTGTTACAAATTTGAAGACCGAGTGTTTCGTTTGGCTCGGCTGGTCTGGCTTGACTGGGCCGCCCGCGCTGTTCGGGTCCCTGGGGCGCCCTGCCCTAGCGAGCCTCGTTCTTCGCCAGCTCTTCCTTGAGCGCCGCGTCAAAGGCGGGCAGCTCCCTGTCCACCCGCATGGGGCGCCCTTGCGGGTTCACGAAGCAATGCTGCGAGGTGCCTGTGAACACCACGCGGCTGCGTCCCGTCTCGGGGTCGACCTTGCTCATGGTGTAGGCAAACGTCGAGCGCACGCCTGTGTATTCGGCGAGGCTCACCACGATGGACACGCGGTCCTCGAAGGTGGTGGGCTTCTTGTACGAGCATTCCACGCCCAACACGGGAGAGGTGATGCCTTCGTCCTCGAGTCGTGCGAAGTTCCAGCCGATTTGGTCCAGGTAGTCCACGCGCGCTTCCTCCATCCAACGTATGTAGTTGGAGTGGTGTGTGATGCCCATGCGGTCGGTCTCGTAATAGGCGACGCGGTGAATATACGGGGTCATGAAGCTGCTACCTGCCTATCTTCTTGATGACGTGCGGCATCCTGTGGGGTGCGTGCCGCGTGGGATGCGTCTTGTGGGACCCATTTTATCCGTGTTGGGCATACAATCGTCCCCATACAGCAAAATGTCTCAAGGAGCCTAGATGCCCACCATGCAAGATGCCCGCGCCGCCCTCAAGGAGCGGTTCGGATACGACGACTTCCGCCCCAACCAGCGCGACCTGGTGGAGCAGGTGCTTGCCGGTCGCGACGTGCTCGGCGTTATGCCCACCGGCGCCGGCAAGTCGGTGGTCTACCAGATACCTGCGCTATTGCTGCCGGGACTCACGCTTGTGGTGTCCCCGCTCATCTCGCTTATGAAAGACCAGGTGGCGGGCTTGGAGCAGGCAGGAATTCCCGCCGCGTGCGTCAACAGCACCCAGAGCGCCGAGGAACAGGCCCGCGCGTTTTCGCGTGCCCTGTCGGGTGATGTGAAGCTGCTCTATGTGGCGCCCGAGCGCCTCTCCACGCCGCGCATGGCCGAGCTTGCCCAGGTCGCGCGCATTTCGCTCGTGGCCGTAGATGAGGCGCACTGCGTGTCGCAGTGGGGACAGGACTTCCGCCCCGACTACCGCGCCATCGCTGGGTTCGTGGAGGGCCTGCCCGTCCGTCCCGCCGTGGCCGCCCTCACGGCGACCGCCACTGAGGAGGTGCGCCGCGACATCGTGGACGCCCTCGAGCTGCGCGACCCCTTCGCGCTCGTGGGCGGTTTCGACAGGCCAAACCTCTACTTCGGGGTGGAGCGCCCCGAGCCGCGTGACAAGGACCGCACGCTCCTGCGTCTTGTCGCGGCCCGTGCCGCAAAGCGTGATAGTGCAGGTCAAGTGGGGCAGGCCGGCCAGACGGGCATCGTGTACTGCTCCACACGCAAGGCCGTGGAGCACGTCTGCGAGCTGCTGTGGCAGGAGGGTTTTGCCTCCACGCGCTATCACGCGGGCCTTTCCCCTGAGGAGCGCCATGCCAACCAGGAGGAGTTCCTCTACGACCGGGCAAACGTGATGGTGGCCACCAACGCCTTCGGCATGGGCATCGACAAGTCCAACGTCGGCTTTGTCATCCACTACAACATGCCGTCTGACCTCGAAGGATACTATCAGGAGGCGGGGCGCGCGGGACGTGACGGGTCGGCTGCCGACTGCATTCTCATCTACAACAAGAAGGACGTGCAGACCTGCCAGTTCCTCATCGACCGCAGTCGGGACGAGCTTGAGACGGGCGGCTGCGACCCCGAGACGGCCGACCTGCTGTATGCGCGGGACTGCGAACGCCTCAAGAAGATGACGCTCTACTGCACCACGACCGACTGTTTGCGCTCGTACCTGCTGCGCTACTTCGGCCAGACCGACACACCCTTCCGCTGCGAGCATTGTTCCAACTGTTCGACCGACGTGGAGGAACAGGACGCCACCGTGGAAGCGCAGAAGGTCGTGAGCTGCGTGCTGCGCATTGCAGGGCTGGGCCGCACGGCCGGCAAGTCTACCGTCGTCGACGTGCTGCGCGGATCGCATGCCCAGCGCATCATGGAGGCAGGTTATGACGGCCTCTCTACCTGGGGCATCATGTCCGACGTGAGTACCCAGCGCGTGCGTTTCGTGCTCGACTCCCTTGAGGAGGCGGGCCTGCTTGCAGTCACGCCGGGGCAGTATCCCACGGTCTACGTTACCGAAGCGGGCCGGCAGTGGCTCTTGCGCGACAAGACCCCCTACCTGCTCAAGGTGCCCAAGCGCATGCGTGCCAACGCCGCCCCCGACGGGGCAGTCACAGGCTCCAAGGGCTCGACGTTTGGCCGTGGCGGCGCTGCCGTGGCGGACGACATCGACGAGGAGCTGTTCGAGCGCTTGCGCGAGCTGCGCGCGAACATTGCCCGCGAGGAAGGCGTGCCGGCTTATATCGTGTGCAACAACGCCACCCTCGCCGATATGACGCGAAAACGCCCGACTGACCTTGACGAGCTGCTCGAGGTGCAGGGTGTGGGCCAGGCCAAGGCCGCCCGTTTCGGCCAGCGCTTCCTGGACTGCATCGCGGGCAGAGAGTAGGGCATGGCCAGACGAGGTCGTCGCCCGATTTCATTCGAGCCGCTTGCGGCACGCGTGCCCGCCTCGCGATTGGCTGGCGTGTGCATGGGTTATACTTATCGGCAAAATGTCTCTCTTCAGTGAGGAGCTTACTTTGTTCGCAATCGTTCTTGATTCCACGAGCGCCACGCCCACCCCGCGCCTGAAGGAGCAGGGCGTCTCCGTTGTGCCCCTCACCGTGCGCTTTGGCGAGGAGGAGTACATCGACGGAGAGACCATGCTGCCCGAGGAGTTCTTCCGTCGCATGGCCGAATACCTGCCCCAGGGCCTTCCCAAGACGTCGTGCCCCGCGCCGGGCAAGTTTGAGCAGGCGTTTCGCGCCGCGGCCGAGGGCTGCGAGGGCGTCATCTGCATCACGCTGAGCTCCGGTGTGTCCGACACGCACCATTCGGCCTGCATGGCGGCCGACATCTGCGCCCAGGACGGCATTAAGGTCGAGGTCATCGACTCCCTTGCCGTGCAGGAGGGCAACTCGCTCATGTGCGAGAAGGCCATCCGCATGCGCGACGCAGGCGCGACTCTCGACGAGGCAGCCGCGCACATGCGCCGCATGGCCCAGGAGATTCAGACCATCGTGGCTCTCAACCAGCTCGACAACCTCGTGAAGGGCGGCCGTATCGGCAAGGCCGCCGGCGTGGCTGCGGGCCTGCTCAACCTCAAGCCGATTCTGGCCCTCGACAAGCCCGACGGTGTCATCGAGACGGTCACGAAGTCGCGCGGCGTGAAGGGCCTGCTCAAGGACTGCGCCGCTTACGTGAAGTCCATCGAGGAGAAGCAAGGGCCGTGCGAGGTGCGCTTCAGCCATTCGAACGCCCTCGACCGTGTCGATGCGTTCAAGGCGGCCTTTGACGCTGCTGGCGTTGCCTACAACCCCGAGCCCAGCTGGATGGGTCCGGTCATCGGCACCTACACCGGCGAGAACGCCGTCGTTATCACCACGTGCCCCAAGGAGCTGCTCTAGCTCCGAGAGGCACGTTTCGTACCCACATGCGTTTCCGACTTGATGGGGAGATTCGCCATGAAGGAGTCTACGAAGATCGAAGAGGTCACGCCTGCCGCGCAGGTCGTGACGCCCAAGCCTTCCGTGTCAAAGGCCCTGCAGCGCGCTGCCCTGCGTGAGCTCAAGAACCGCAAGCGCGAGCAGTACGCGCAGGAGGACGCCGCCGATGCGCAGGTGGTGAAGCGCCTGCGTGAGGAGCGCTTGGCCGCCGATGACGCAGCGCGTGCCGAGGCATGGCAGATGAACGTCGACCGTGAGCTTGCTCGCGCTGAGGGTCGCACCGAGTGGGTCGAGGCCCGCTTGGATGCCGCGACGTTGCGCCGCGAGACCCGCGCCGAGCAGCGTGCTTTCCGCAAGGAGGAGGGTCCCGCCCACGCGCATGCCCTGGCGCAGGTGCGCCAGGAGCGCAACGACGCCGAGGACGCGTACAAGCGCGGCTCGTGGGAGATTGCCGTCGAGCAGGGTTTCACCCGCGCCGAGGGCCGCACTGCCTGGGTCGAGGCCAACGAGCGCGCTGTCCTGGCCCGCCGCGAGTACAAAAAGGCCTTGCGCGAGCTGCGCCGTTCTCGTACCAGGGGCACGGTCGGGCGTATCAAGGAATCTGACGAGCAGCTCAAGGCGCGTGCCAAGGTGAATGACGCCCGTGCCGACGCAATCGACGAGGCCACGAAGAAGCATGCTATCGCTCTGGCGGAGCTCCGCGATGCCAAGCGCGCCGGTGTGACCGACGACCAGCTCAAGGTTTTTGCAGACCGCGAGGCTGAGCTGCGTGCCGCACGCGACAACCTCTGCGCGGACACCCGCAGGGTCCGCCTGGAGGAAGAGGATGCCCGCGTGCAAGCCCGCTCGGAGGCAGGCAAGGCCCGCGTGAGCGAGGAGGCGATGCTTCGCGAGGAGTGGCGCAGGCTCAAGGACGCCGCCGACGTGCAGTACCGTCTCGCCCGTGCCGCCGAGAAGGCTCGCCGCAAGGACGAGAAAACCCAGGCACGCGAGGCCCGCGAGGCGATGCGCGAGGAGCGCAACGTCAAGGTCGAAGCTGCCAAGGCTCGTGAGCGCGAGCTGCTCACGTCTTATCAGGTGGCTCAGGCCGATATGCAGGATGCCTACATGGAGGCCCAGGATGCCCAGCGCAGGCAGATCCGTGCCATCCGCGCTGAGGAGCGCGCCGCTGCCCCTGCGATTCGCGAGGAGGAGCGTGCCCAGGCTGCCCGTCGTCGTGCTGAGAAGGTCGCCCGCGACGATGCCGCTGCAGCCGCCTATCGCGAGCTGATGAAGGAACGCGCCTACGCCCGCTCTCTCGAGCGCGACGCTGCTATCGACTCCACCGACGTCGCGTACCGCGCCATGTGCGGCGATCTAGACGACAAGGGCGTGAAGTAGGGGACGTCGTCTTATTGCCGGGTTTATCGGCACAGACGGCGGGCCCGGATGAGCGCTGAGGGGCGCCTCCTGTTTCTCCATAGCACGAGAAGCGGGAGGCGCTCGTGTGTCTGTCTGGCCATGAGGCTGATTGGGGGGATTGTCCATGTCGCAAGGCCCTAGCATCAAAGTCGCATCCGTCCAGGTGAGCGTTGAGGACAACGCCTTCGATGCGAACATGAGCAACGCTCGTGCCATGGCGCTTCGGGTGGCAGAAAACGAGAAGGGCGTCGACCTCATGCTGTTCCATGAGGGATGCCTGGAAGGCGGCGTGCCGCTCGAGCAGGTGGACGAGGCCATGACCGCACGTGCCCTCGATTTCTGGAAGGAACTGGCTGCGCAGACAGGGATCAACATCCTCGCCGGCCGTCTCGAGCGCCGTCCTGACGGGAAGCTCTACAACATGGCAACCGTGTTTGCCCCCGACGGCTCGATTCTTGCCGACTACTGCAAGATCCACCTCTACAACGAAGAGCGCGACACGATTGAAGCCGGCCACGAGCTTGGGATGTTCGAGCTCAATGGCATGAAGGTCGGCATCATGATTTGTGCCGACTTCGGTTTCCCCGAGCTTGCGCGTGGCTATGCCCTGCACGGTTGCGACGTCTTGGCCGTTTCCAGCAGCTGGGCGTATCCCGATGACGACCTGTGGGAGATTTGCAACCGCGCACGTTCGTCGGAGAACGGCGTGTACTGCGTGTCGTGCGACCGCACGGGCCCCACGGCTCGTGGCCCGGTGAAGGTGGGCCGCTCCATGTGCTGCGACCCCGACGGCTTCATCATTGCCAACCTTGTCGAGAAGCCCGACACGTACTTCGTCTGCACTCTGTTCAAGGATGAGGTGGACAAGCGCCATAAGAGCATGAAGTGGCTTGAGTGGGTCCGCCCCGACCTGTATGAGAGGTTTTACGTATGATGGCAAGCGATATGTTGACGGAAGAAGGGATTGAACCAATGTACTACGTGAACCAGAAGAACTACCCGCACGTGCTGTACCCCACCAACACGGGTTGCCCTGAGCTGTACAACCCCACGACCTCGATCAGCGATGCCGGCTGCGGCGTGTGCTCGGCCAGCATGGTCATCACCAACCTCACCGGCGAGATGTTCTCGCTGGCAGATGCCCTGGAGCTCTCGGTGTCGGTGGGCGCCAACCACAGCCCGGGCACCGACATGGGCAAGCTTGCCCCTTACCTGGCCGAGCGCTTCGACCTCGACCTGGTTGTGACCATGGACAAGGAGCTTGTGCGCTCGCTGCTCCTTGCCGGCTACATGGGCATCGCAAACGTCGGCGGCGACCGTCCCGAGGACGGCTGGGTGGGCCTGCTCTCGCACGGCGGCCACTTCGTTGCCGTTGTGGGCATCGATGAGGACGGCGACACCGCCATCGTGCTCGACCCCTCGCAGGTTCCCGGCAAGTACGCCGAGGAGGGACGCAAGGGCAAGGTCATCGAGAACGGCCATATCTTGCATATCGCCCTCGACACCCTGCATGAGGACTGCAAGAGCCGCAAGACCGTCGATTATCCCGAGGGTAGCGAGTTCAGGCGCTGGCTTGAGTTCTCGGGTCTTGAGGACGCTGGCAACCTGTTCTACCTGTTCGGCCTGAAGTAAGCAGACTAGCTGGGGTTCTACCTGCAGCATCTTGCAACACAAAGCATCAAAAAAGGCACCCCGGAGACGCGGACTTTCCAACTTCTCCGGGGTGCCTTGTTATAGCGGCGGTGCAGGTAGTACCAGTGGTACGAAGCGTTCGGCTAGAGAGGGGAGTGGACCCTACTCGATGCCAAGCATGTCGCACAGCGACAGCATGTGAATCTCAGCGGCGTGCACAACGTCCTCAATGTCGACGTCCTCGTTGTAGCCGTGGATGCCGTCGTTGTTGGCAGGACCAAACTGGATGGTGGGGCAGCCCAGGTCGCGGTAGTGCTGGGCGTCGGAAGAAGCCCACTGATAGGCCGGCAGGCACTCTTCGTTCCAGACGCCCTCGATGTTCTTCTTGTAGCTGGTGACGAGCAGGCAGGTGTCGTCGGTGTAGTTGCCCTCGGAGATCCAGTTGAATTCGGCAGTCACGTCCTTGGCGCCGGACTCGGCGATGAGGGCGTTGACGGTGGCGACGATCTCATCGTGGTCGACGCCGCAAGGCAGGCGGCAGTCGATGAGGGCCGTGGCACGATCGGGCACGATGTTGGCGCGGGTGCCGCCCTCAATCACGCCGATGTTGGTGGACACATGGTCGATGACGTTGCCGACGCCCGGGGCATGCAGGCAGCGCTCGGCGATGGTCTTGGAGTTGGCGAGTGCCGTGGCCTGTTCGGGCTTGTAGTGGCCAGCAACCTGCGTGAGGCGCTGGACGTAGGGGAGGACCTGGGCGAGCTTTTCGATGGCGTTTTCGCCCTTGTAGTTGCCCGTGCTGCCGTGGCCGGGGACGCCGGTGGCAACGAGAGTCAGGCGCAGGATGCCCTTCTGGCCAATCTCGATGGTGTCGTGGCCGGTGGGCTCGCCGATGATGACGGCATCGGCGCCGTCGGCATAGCCGTTATCGCAGAGCCACGTGGTGCCGCCGCCGGCAATCTCCTCGTCGCACACAACATGGAGCCTGATGTCGCCGCCCAGCTCAGCTCCGGAGGTGCTCAGAAGGCCCATGGTGAACATGAGAGTAGCCAGGCCGCACTTCATGTCGGAGGTGCCACGGCCGAGAATCTTGGTGTCGGTCACAGTGCCGCAGAACGGGTCGAAATCCCAGCCGCTGAGGTCGCCTGCGGGCACGACGTCCACGTGGCCGTTCAGAACGACGCGGAAGCCGTCCTCGTTGCCCATCTTGGCCAGAAGGACGGGGTACTCGGGGTTGGGCTCGAGCATCTCAGAGCCGATGCCCTTGGCAGCGAGCCAGTCGGCCACGAACTTCATGGCAGGAAGCTGGTTGTCGATGGGGCTCTGGTTCTTGATCTGGATGAGCTTGGAGCACAAGTCGAGAAGTTCGGCCTTGTTGTCCAGGACCATCTGGTGGAGCTGCTGCTTCGTGATACCCATGTTCGTCTCCTTTGAGGATCTCAAACGCGGTGCGGGCCGCAACTTATGGCGAGGATGCGACCCGCAATTTTACTGGTTGCTTGAAGCGCGTGCGTGCAGTCTTACTCGTACAGGAAGCAAGCGACCTGGTGACGGTCGCCGCGGTCCTTAAGCTCGGGGAGCTCGGTCTTGCAGCGGTCGGTGCAGTAGGGACAACGGCCTGCAAGCGGGCAGCCCACCTGATCGCCGATGGGACTGGGGATCTCGCCCTGAAGCACGATGCGCTCCTTCTTCTGGAAGGGCGACTCCGGCGGAATGGCCGAGAGCAGGGCCTTCGTGTAGGGGTGCATCGGGTTCTCGTAAATCTGGTCGGCCGCGCACAGCTCCACGACATGGCCGAGGTACATGATGGCGATGCGGTCGGATACGTGCTTGATGACCGAAAGGTCATGGCTGATGAAGATGTAGGCGATGTTGTGCTCTTGCTGCAGGCGGTTGAACAGGTTGAGAACCTGGGCCTGGATGGACACGTCGAGTGCCGAGACGGGTTCGTCGCACACGATGATCTTGGGGCTCAGGGCCAGGGCGCGAGCGACGTTGATGCGCTGGCGCTGGCCGCCCGAGAACTCGTGGGGGAAGCGGTTGACGTGCTGGACGTCAAGGCCGACCTCCTTCATGAGCGAGAGCACGAAGGCGTCGCGTTCCTTCTTGTCGGGCATGAGGCCATGCACGATGAGGGGCTCGGCGATGAGGTCGCCGCAGGTCAGACGGGGGTCCAGAGACGAGAAGGGGTCCTGGAAGACCATCTGGACGTCCTTGCGCAAATCCGTGAGCTCCTTGCCCTTGAGCTCGAAGATGTTCCTGCCTTCAAACTCAACGGTGCCGGAGGTTGCCTTGTGAAGCATGGTGACGGTGCGGCCCAGGGTAGACTTGCCACAGCCCGACTCGCCGATGATGCCGAGCGTCTCGCCTTCGTACAGGTCGAGGTTGACGTCGGTCACGGCATGCAGGACGGGGCCCTTCACGAAGGGCAGGCCGCTCTTAAGCTGGAACTCCTTGGTCAGGTGGCGAATCTTGAGAATGGGCTCGCCGGTGCGCTCTTCGGTTGCCATTACTCGGCCTCCCTGTTGGTCTGTACAGTTTCCACTTCACGCGTGATGACGCGCTCGAGCTTGTTGGTGCCGTTCTGGAGGTGGCAGGCGACAAAGTGGTTGGGCTTGACCTCCACCAGCGGCGGCACGGATGTGCGGCAGATGTCCTGTGCGTAGCGGCAGCGGTTGCAGAAGTTGCAGCACTCGCCGGTGAGGCGAAGATCCGGCGGAACGCCGGGGATGGTGGTAAGCATGCCCTTCGACTCGTCGGAGAGCCTGGGGATGGAATCGAGCAGGCCCCAGGTGTAGGGGTGCAGGGGCGCGGCGTAGAGCTCCTTGGTCTCAGCCTTCTCCACCGTCTGACCGGCGTACATGACCATGACGTCGTCGCACATCTCCCAAACCACGCCCAGGTTGTGCGTGATGAGCAGGATGCCGGTGTTGAGGTTGCGCTGTAGCTCGCGCAGAAGCTCGAGCACGCGAGCCTGGACCGTCACGTCGAGAGCGGTGGTGGGCTCGTCGGCAATGATGATCTTGGGGTGGCTGCAGATGGCCATGGCGATGATGACGCGCTGGCACATGCCGCCCGAGAGCTCGTAAGGATAGGCATCCATACGCTTCTCGGGGTTGGGGATGCCCACGCGGCCCAGGGCCTCGATGGCCATGGCGCGAGCGGCTTCCTTGCTGACGTTCTGGTGGGCGCAGATCATCTCCACCATCTGGTTGCCCACCTTGAAGACGGGGTCCAGAGAGGTCATCGGGTCCTGGAAGATCATGGCGATCTCGTTGCCGCGCAGGGCCACGAGCTGCTTCTTGGAAAGCTTCATCATGTCGACGCCGTCGAAGTCAATCTCGCCGCCCATGATCTTGCCGTTCTGGGGCAGCAGTCGCATGATGGAGCTGGCGGTCACGCTCTTGCCCGAGCCGGACTCGCCTACGATGCCCATGGTCTTGCCAGCGTCAAGGGTGAAGCTCACGCCGTCGACGGCCTTTGCGATGCCCGTGGCGGTGTGGAAGTACGTCTTTAGATCTTTAACTGAGAGCACATGTTCGCTCATTGGTCGTTCTCCTCGATCTCGGCCGTGTCGGGTCGTTCGTGCCATATCCCAACGGGATAGGCCTACTTCTTCATCTTGGGATCCATAACGTCACGGATGCCGTCACCCAGCAGGTTGAAGCCGAGCACGGTGACAAGGATGAAGATGCCCGATACCGTGGAGATGATGGGATGGTTGCTCATGACGTCCTTGCCGCTGTAGAGGATCTGGCCCCAGGAGGGAGTGGGCTCAGTGATGCCCAGGCCCAGGAACGAAAGGGCGGCCTCGGAGATGATGGCGCCGGCGATGCCCAGCGTGGCGTACACGATGAGCGGCGAGATGGCGTTGGGCAGGATGTGGGTGAAGAGCATGCGAGCGTTGGAAACGCCCAGGACGCGAGCGGCGTTGCAGTACTCGGCGTTTTTCACGATGATGACCTCACCGCGCAGGACGCGTGCGAAGTTGGGCACACTGCCGATACCGATTGCCAAAATGACGTTGAACAGTCCCGATCCCAGCACCGTCATAAGGATGATGGCGAGAAGGATGAAGGGGAAGGACAGCATACCATCCATGATACGCATGATGAGCGAGTCGACCCAACTGCCGAAGAAGCCGGCGATGAGGCCGAGCAGGGCACCGATGAGGCCGGCGACGATGGTACCGCCGAAGGCGACGATGAGCGAGGTCTGCGCGCCGTAGAGCAGACGGCACAGAAGGTCGCGGCCCAGCTTGTCGGTGCCGAGAATGTGGGCCATCTCGCCCTCGTTCACAACCGTGCCGGGCTCAAGGTAGCCGTGGATGGGGTCGATCTTGTTGAACTGGAAGCCGGTAATCTGCGTGTAGAGGGGTGCGCACACGGCAAGAAGAATCATGACGACGACGATGACGAGGCCGACCATGGCGGTCTTGTTGCGGCGAAGCTTGCTCCAGGCGCTGTTGGCCTTGCGCTCGCGCTTCAGCAGCTCCTCGTCGTACTCAGGCGCAAAACCCTTGGCCTGTGCGGTAGCAGTGTTGTTTGCCATGGCTATTTAGAACCTCCCTCGTAGCTCACGCGCGGGTTGATGATCATGTACACGAGGTCGACGACGAGGTTGACAACGATAAACACGATGGCAAAGAACAGAACCGCACCTTGGATGAGCATGTAGTCACGATTGGTGATTGCCTTCACGATGAGCGTGCCCATGCCGGGCCAGGAGAAGATGCTCTCGGTCAGGATGGCGCCGGTGAAGCAACCGGCAATCTGAAGACCAAGCACCGTCACGATAGGCGGCAGGGCGTTCTTCAGGGCGTGCTTCCAAACGATTGCCTTCTCCTTGATGCCGCGGGCGCGCAAGGCCTTGATGGAGTCGGCGTGGATGGACTCGAGCATGCTCGAGCGGGTGATACGGGCAAAGGTTGCCGTGGGGATGGTGGCCAAGCACAGGCACGGCAGCACCATGTGGTAGACCAGGTCGCCAAACGATCCATCACCTCGTCCCGAGACCGGGAACCACCCCAGGTCGACCGCGAGGTACTTAACCATCATGAGGCCGAGCCAGAAGATAGGCATCGAGACGCCCACGAGTGCGAGCACCATGAAGATGTAGTCGCCTGCGGAGTACTGCTTGAGTGCGGAGAAGATACCGATGGAGACACCGATGATGATGGCGATGAGAAGACCGATGATGGTAATCTGCAGTGTTGCGGGGATGCGCTGGGCAATCAGCTCGGTGACGGGCTGGTCGTAGGAGTACGACGTGCCGAAGTCGCCCTGAAGCACCGACAGGACATAGTCGATGTACTGGACCCACTTGGGCTGGTCGAGGCCGAGCTTCGTCTCCATTGCCGCGATGCTCTCAGCCGTAGCCTGCGGACCAAGAATGGTCTGGGCAGGGTTGCCGGGAATCATGCGCGTGAGGATGAACGTGAACGTCACGACAATCAGCAGGGTCGGTATCGCCTGCAGAACGCGCTTCAGAATTGTTTTTAGCACCTGGTTCACCACCGTTGTTGTTTTTTGCTGTCGAGGCCAATAAGTTATGGTATCACCCAAATACGAGAAAAGCGGAGGTACGCTGGAAGTACGCGTGCCTCCGCGGCAGAACCTATCAAATAAGCGTCTTTACTCAACCCAAGTGTTGCGGCTGGCCGTGACGAAGCGAAGCATGGAGTCGGCCCGCTGGGCGAAATCGTGCACGCGGGGGTTCTGGGCGTAGAACACGTTGGGAACCGCATAGTACACGCCCACGCAGTCGTTCATCACAATCTCGATGACCTGCTGGTAGTACTTGGCGCGCTCGTCCTGGTCGGTGGTCTGGACGGCCTTGAGGAGCAGGTCGTCGACCTCGGCGTTGACGTAGCCGGCGCCGTTGCCGATTGCCGTCGTCTGGTTCGAGGCGAACAGGTTGTTGAGGAAGAAGTAGGGGTCGGGGTACCAGGACCAGGACATGGCGTAGGTGTCTGCCTTGCCGCCGCAGACGGCGTCGGAGTAGGAGCCCCACTCGCCGATGACGGGGGTCAGGTTCACGCCCAGGGCCGACCAGTAGGCCTGGAGCATGGTAGCCAGGTCGACGCGGGCCTGTTGGTTGGTGACATACATCGAGATGTCGAAGCCGCTGGCATAGCCGGCGTCGGCCATGAGCTGCATTGCCTGCTCGATGTCATAGCTGGGGGCGAGGCTCTCCTGGCTTGCATCGTAGGCCCAGGAGCCGAAGGGGATGGGCAGGTAGCCGGGGACGGCGTCGTTGTACTGGTAGAGCGCGGCGCGGATGGCGTCCCAGTCGGCGGCCATGGCGAGGGCCTTGCGGACGTTGGCGTCGGCCAGGGGGTTTGCCCTGCCCTCAATCTCGTCGCGGGAGTTGAAGCGGATGTAGCTGATCTGGAGGGCCTGGGTGGTCAGGACCTCGACGGCGTCGGAGGCTTGAACGGTGGCGATGGCCTCGCCCTGAAGGTCGGTCGCGATGTCGACCTCGCCGGTCACGGCGGCGTTGGCGTTCTGGGTCAGGTCGGTGATGAAGCGGAACACGAGGGTGTCGACGTTGGGACGAGCGAGCCAGTACTCCTCGTTGGCCTCAAGCGTGGCGCGCTCGTCAAGGGAGAACTCAACGAGCTTGAAGGCGCCGGTGCCGCACACGTTCCTGTTGAAGCTGTCGCCGTAGCCGTCGACGTCTTCCTGGGCGATGATGGAGTTGCCGGCGTCGGTGAGGGCGGTGAGGAAGGCGGCACAGGCGTTGGTCAGGGTGCAGGTGACCTCGAGGTCACCGGTGGCCTCGGCCTTGTCGAGCATGGAGAGGCGCGCGTTGTCGGAGAACTGAGCGGAGCGGTTCAGCGAGTAGGCGACGTCCTCAGCGGTGAGCGGGCGCCTGTCGTGGTAATCGGAAGGGTTGAACGTGACGCCTTCACGAATTTGGAAGACATAGGTGATGCCGTCGTCGGAGACCTCCCAGCTGGTGGCCAGCGAGGGCACGAACTCGGTGAGCTCGTCGTTGTACTCAATGAGGCGGTCGCAAGCTGCGCAGATGATCTGACCCTCGTAAGCGCCCGAGTAGTGGATGGGGTCGAGCTTGGAGGGGGCGGAGGCGAGGGACACCGTGAGGGTGCCACCCTGCTTGGGCTCCTCGGCCTTGGCGACGTTAGCGCTGGTACCTGCGAAGGTGCCGGCGAGACCAGCGGCGGCGAGGGTGCCGGCTGCGGCTGCCATGAAGGAGCGACGAGAGATGGTGCTGTCGATAGCCATGGTGCTCTCCTTGTCGTTAAACGGCAAAACACGAATCGTCAGGACATACAATACGAAGAGGAATATACTTCCTCCCGCATCACATGGCGATATTAAACTCGCTAACGCACCAAAGGCAACCGATGAATGGTATCACTTTAGTATAGAAAAGAGGTTTCCATGCTGTTAAAAGAAGTTCTTGACTTGTTTGAATTGCTTGATACCCCCGCCGCTTGCGGTGAGACCGCCAAGCAGCTTCTGCTTGAGAACGGCGCCGATGAGGTAACTGTCACCACCATCGAGGGTGCCAAGGGTTCCACCGACTGCATCAAGGCTCTCATCAAGGGTTCCAACGGCAAGTCTTCCGGCGGCACCGCCCCCACGCTGGGCATCATCGGTCGCCTGGGCGGCCTGGGCGCCCGTCCTGCCATGATCGGTTTCGTCTCCGACGGTGACGGCGCTCTTGCCGCCCTGGCCGCCGGTCTCAAAATCGCCAAGATGCACCGCAACGGCGACGTCCTTGAGGGTGACGTCATCGTGGCCACCCACATCTGCCCCGACGCCCCCACCCAGGAGCACTTCCCTGTGCCCTTCATGGGTTCGCCTATCTCCATGGTGCAGTGCAACATGGCCGAGGTCGACGAGCGCATGGACGCCATCCTCTCCATCGACACCACCAAGGGCAACCGCGTCATCAACCTCAACGGCATCGCCATCTCCAACACCGTCAAGGAGGGCTACATTCTCGAGGTGTCCAACGATCTTATGGACATTTACACCACGGTGACCGGCAAGCTGCCCGCCATCTTCCCGCTTGCCCAGCAGGACATTACGCCCTATGGCAACGACCTGCACCACATCAACTCCATCCTGCAGCCTGCCGTTGTGACCAATGCCCCCGTTGTGGGCGTCGCCATCACCGCCGAGATGCCCACCGCCGGCTGCGCCACCGGTGCCAGCCGTCCCGTTGACGTCGAGACCGCTGCCCGCTACGCCGTCGAGGTCGCCAAGTTCTACGGCGCTGGCAAGTGCCAGTTCTACAGCCAGGGCGAGTTCGACCACCTCATCAAGCTGTATGGTCCGATGAATCGCTTCCAGACCTTTGGCGAGGGCATGCCTGTCAACGAGAATGACTAGTTTTACCTGCTAGTTTAAGAAATAGACGATAGGGAGGGTTCATGGCTTCGGGTAAAAAAGTGCTTGCGGCAATCACTATCGGACAGGCGCCGCGCGTCGACATCATGGGCGACATCGCCCCGATGCTGCCGGCGCATGTCGAGGTGCGTGAGTACGGCGCGCTCGATGACTACACGCTCGAGCAGATCGAGGCGGCCGTGACGGTCGAGCCCGGCGATGAGATGCTCGTCTCGCGCATGCGCGACGGTCGTCAGGCCCACTTCACCCAGAGGTTCGTGAACCCTCTTGTGCAAGCAAAGATTGACCAGGCTGAGCGGGAGGGGGCAGACGCCGTGGCCCTCTTCTGCACCGGCGTGTTCCCCGAGTTCCACCACGAGAAGCTCTTCCTTGAGCCGCAGCCCCTGCTGCACGCGGTGGCCCGCAACCTGGCTGGCGGCAAGCGCATCGGCATCCTTGTGCCCATGCCCGACCAGGTGGAGCAGGCCTACGAGTTCTGGGGCCGCAGCGGCGTCGACGTGTTCGTGGCCAGCGCGAGCCCCTACCTGGATTTCGAGGCGGTCAAGGAGGCGGGCAAGCAGTTTGCCGACAAGGACCTTGCCTTCATGTGCACCGACTGCATGGGCTACTCGGCAGCCATGAAGGAGGCCCTGGAAGAGACGAGCGGCCTGCCTGTGCTGCTTCCCCGTACCCTTGCGGCCCGCATCCTGACTGAGCTTCTCGTTTAACCTCGCACGTGAAAGGACGTTGACCTGCATGAGCGATATTGAGACCTCGCTTGAGCTCATCGAGTTCATCAAGCAGAGCCCCAGCATGTTCCATTCGGTGGCTTCGGCCAGGCGCTATCTTGACGCCGCCGGCTTCGAGTGCCTGCGCGAGGGCGACGAGTGGAACGTCGTACCTGGCGGCAGCTACTACGCCGTTCGCAACAACTCCAGCCTCATTGCCTTCAAGGTGGGCTCCGAGCTGTCGAACTATCACTTCCAGATTGCCGCCGCTCACACCGACTCGCCTACGTTCAAGGTCAAGGCCGTGCCTGAGCTTGAGGGTCCTGGCGACTACCTGCGCCTGAACGTCGAGGTGTACGGCGGTCCCATCGACTCCACCTGGCTCGACAGGCCGCTTGGCCTGGCGGGCCGCGTGCTCGTTCAGACCCCGAGCGGCATCGAGAGCCGCCTTCTGCACATCGACGAGGACGTGCTCATCATCCCGAACATGTGCATCCACTTCGACCGTTCGGTCAATGACGGCAAGGCCTTCAACCGCCAGGTGGACCTGTGCCCCCTCATGAGCGCCGGCAACCTTACGCGGGGCGCCTTCGACGAGATGGTCGCCCAGCGCCTGGGTTGCGCCGTGGAAGACATCCTGGCCAAGGACCTTTTCCTGGTCAACCGCCAGCAGGGGTGCGTCTGGGGCTTCGACAAAGAGTTTGTCTCCACGCCCAAGCTCGATGACCTGCAGTGTACTTTTGTGGCGCTCAAGGGCTTGCTTGAGGCTGCGCCCAACGATGCCTGCGTGAACGTGGTCGCCCTCTTTGACAACGAGGAGGTCGGCTCCAACACCAAGCAGGGCGCCATGTCCACGTTCCTGCACGACGTGCTCGTGCGCATGAACGCGGCGCTGGGCAAGGGCGAGCAGGACTACTACCGCGCGGTTGCCAAATCGTTCCTCGTGAGCTGCGACAACGCCCATGCGGTCCACCCCAACATTCCGGGCAAGACCGACGACTGCAACAAGGCCAAGCTCAACGGCGGTCCCGTCATCAAGGAGGCCGCGAACCAGAAGTACACGACCGATGCCTTTAGCCGCGCCGTGTTCACCGCGCTGTGCAAGAAGGCCGGTATCCCCCTGCAGACGTTTGCCAACCGCAGCGATGTCGCCGGCGGCTCCACCTTGGGCAACCTGTCCAACACGCAGGTCAGCGTGCACGCCGTGGACATCGGCATGCCTCAGCTTGCCATGCACTCGAGCTACGAGACGGGCGGCGTCAAGGACACGGCTTATGGCATCGCGGCCCTCAAGGCGTTCTTCGAGGCGGACATTGCCATCGATGGTGCTGACGGAGCTGCCTGGTAGGCGTTGTGCCTGCGGTTTTACGCTGCTTGCACGTAAGCTTTTTTGAACGTAAAGAACAAAAGGCCGACTCGGAGGAAATTCCGAGCCGGCCTTTCTCATGCCGCTATGCCAGGCGCTTTGTCGTTAGTCGACCCAGGTGTTGCGGTCGGGGGTAACGAAACGCAGGGTGCTGTCGGGGCGCTGCACGAAGCCGTGGACGCGGGGGTTCACGGCGTAGTACAGGTTGGGGACGGCGTAGTACACGCCCACATAATCCTTCATCGCAATTTCGATGACCTGCTGGTAGTACTTGGCGCGCTCGTCCTGGTCGGTGGTCTGGACGGCCTTGAGGAGCAGGTCGTCGACCTCGGCGTTGACGTAGCCGGCGCCGTTGCCGATTGCCGTCGTCTGGTTCGAGGCGAACAGGTTGTTGAGGAAGAAGTAGGGGTCGGGGTACCAGGACCAGGACATGGCGTACGCATCGGCCTTGCCGCCGCAGACGGCGTCGGAGAAGGAGCCCCACTCGCCGATGACGGGGGTCACGTTCACGCCCAGGGCAGCCCAGTAACCCTGGAGCATGGTGGTCAGGTCGACGCGGGCCTGGTTGTTGGTGACGTACATCGAGATGTCGAAGCCGCTGGCATAGCCGGCGTCAGACATGAGCTGCATGGCTTGCTCGAGATCGTACGTGGGTGCGAGGCTCTCGAGGCTGGCGTCGTAGGCCCAGGAGCCGAAGGGGATGGGCAGGTAGCCGGGGACGGCGTCGTTGTACTGGTAGAGCGCGGCGCGGATGGCGTCCCAGTCGGCGGCCATGGCGAGGGCCTTGCGGACGTTGACGTCGGCCAGGGGGTTGGGCCTGCCTTCAATCTCGTCGCGGGAGTTGAGGCGGATGTAGTTGATCTGGAGGGCCTGGGTGGTCCAGAGCTCCACAGCGTCGGAGTTGCCGACGGTGGCGATGGCCTCGCCCTGAATGTCGGTCGCGATGTCGACCTCGCCGGTCACGGCGGCGTTGCCGTTCTGGGTCAGGTCGGTGATGAAGCGGAACACGAGGGTGTCGATATTGGGGCGGCCGAGCCAGTAGGCGTCGTTGGCCTCGAGCACGGCACGCTCGTCGAGGGAGAACTCAACAAGCTTGAAGGGACCGGTGCCGCAGAGGTTCTTGCCGAAGTTGTCGCCGTAGCCCTCGACGTCTTCCTGGGCAATGATGGAGTTGCCGGCGTCGGTGAGGGCGGTGAGGAAGGCGGCGCAGGCGTTGGTCAGGGTGCAGGTGACCTCGAGGTCGCCGGTGGCCTCGGCCTTGTCGAGCATGGACAGACGCGCGTTGTCGGAGAACTGGCCGGAGCGGTTCAGCGAGTAGGCGACGTCCTCGGCGGTGAGGGCGCGTGCGTCATGGTAGTCCGAAGCGGTGAAATTGACACCCTCGCGAATCTGGAAGACATAGGTGATGCCGTCCTCGGAGACCTCCCAGCTGGTGGCCAGGGAGGGGACGAACTCGGAAAGGTCGTCGTTGTACTCGATGAGACGGTCGGTGACCTCGCAGATGATCTGGCTCTCATAGGTGCCGGAATAGTGGATGGGGTCGAGCTTGGAGGGGGCAGAGGCCAGGGACACCGTGAGGGTGCCGCCCTGCTTGGGCTCCTCGGCCTTGGCGACGTTAACGCCGGTGTTTGCGAAGGTGCTGGCCAGACCAGCGGCGGCGAAGGCGCCGGCTGCGGCTGCTACGAAGGAACGGCGGGAAACATTGTTGGTGATAGCCATGGGTACGCTCCTTTTCCTTGAACGGCGAAACGTGAAACATAAATGAAGCAAAATAGACAGAATATTCCTACCTGTGCATAAAACAGCGAGAACACTCTTACTTATGATTCAAGCTGTTGGGCAGATAGTAGCATCCCTTTAGGCGGTTAAAGTTACTACACTGTTAAATGAGGTCACTGGTATCCGTATACAGAATGAGGGGCCGGCCCGGAGAATTTCCGAACCGGCCCCTCATGCGTGCCGTTGGTATGCAGTTGGTTGCGACGTGCGGGAAGCGTGAGCCTAGAGCGCGGCGCTGGCAGCGAGCGTCTTGTCGCGCATCTCGCACAACCAGTCGGCCAGCTCGGCGATGCCCTGGCCGTTGCGCGCGTCGGTCTCAAAGACGCGCGTGGTGGGGTTGAGGGCGCGAGCCTGCTTCTTGAGGGCGTTCATGTCGAAATCGGGGTTGAGCGGCAGGTACGCGCACTTCGTTACGATGAGCGCGTTGGTGACGGCGAACATCGGCGGGTACTTGTACACCTTGTCATAGCCCTCGGGCACCGACAGGAGCATGACGCGCGTGTGGGCTCCCGTGTCAAAATCGGCCGGGCACACGAGGTTGCCGATGTTCTCGAGCACCATGAAGTCGAAGTGGTGGTCGCCAAACGCCGCGAACGAGCGCTTGACCATGCCCATCTCCACGTGGCACACGCCCTTGGTGTTGAGCTCGACGGAAGCCACGCCGGCTTCCTTGATCTTGAGCGCATCCACATCGCTCTCGAGGTCAGCCTCGATGACGCCGCACTCCAGGCCGCGGGCCTTGAGCTCCTTGAGAAGGGCCAGGATGAGCGTGGTCTTGCCGGCGCCGGGCGAGGCCATCACATCGAGGAAGAACGTGCCTTCTTTGGCCAGCTTCTGGCGCCACTGGTCGGCTTCCTGGGTGTTCTCCCAGAGAATCGATTGCTTGACTTCAATGACCTTGGTCTCGTCCATCTGACGATGCCTCCCTTTTGGTTGCCTGATACGCATGCGGGAATACGGGAGGCACGATCGCCTTCCGTATTGCCTTAGCAACCCCCTGCGATTTGCTTTGGCCCCGTCAGGGGAGAAGGGTAGCACAAACCACGGCTTGCGAAGCGTTATAATCACCCGCGTTTGCCTTTTACCGTGAGGAGCGCCCGTGCTTTGGTTTACTAGTGATTTGCATCTTTGCCATGAGAACATCCTGACCTTTACGCAGCGCCCCTTTGCCACGGTGGACGAGATGGCGCAGGGCATTATTGCCAACATCAACGAGTGCGTGGGGGAGAGCGACACCCTCTGCATCCTGGGCGACCTGTCGATGAAGGGCAGGCAAGACGAGGTGCTCGACCTTTTGCGCGGCATCCGTTGCCAGCATATACAGCTTGTGCGCGGCAACCACGACCTCGATTGGGACGACACGGACTTTTTCGAGCGCATCGACGACTATCGCGACATCAAATACAACAAGACGCGCGTGGTTGCCAGCCATTATCCGTTTATGACCTGGAACGGTATTTTCCGCGGCGTGATTCATGTGCACGGGCATATTCACAGCACGGGTTCCCATTACAACGAGTTGCAGCGTGCGAAGGGCTATCGCCGCTACGATGTGGGTGTCGACGCAAACGACTGCCGCCCGGTGAGCATTGCCCAGATTCGCGAGTTCTTCAAGGGTTGGGAGTGCGTTACCCCAGCTCAGGACAATGAAAATTTGGGCCTGGAACCCCGTGAGTGGGTCCCAGGCCCAAATGACAAGCCAGGTCGTAAATAAAGGGAGAAGCCTCGCGGCTTACGCGAACTCGATCTCGCCGGTCTCGTGGTTCATGGACGTGACGATGGCCAGCGAGTCGAGGTCGTAGCCGTCCTCGCGCAGCTCGCGGCCGCCGGGCTGGAAACCCTTCTCAATCGCGATGCCGATGCCCGTGACCTGGGCGCCGGCCTCCTCGCAAATCTCGATGAGGCCGCGCAAGGCGCAACCGTTGGCGAGGAAGTCGTCGATGATGAGCACGCGGTCGCCCTCGTTGAGGTAGCGCTTCGTCACGATGACGTCGAAATCCTTCTGCTTGGTGAAGGAATGAATCTTGGTGCAGTACTGCTCGCCGTCGAGGTTGATGGAGAGCGTCTTCTTGGCGAAGATGACGGGCACGTTGCCGAAGTGGCGGGCCACGCAACATGCGATGCCGATGCCGGAGGACTCGATGGTGAGGATCTTGTCGACGGGCTTGCCTGCGAAGTGCTCGGCCCAGGCGGCGCCCATGCGGTCGAAGAGCTCCACGTCGCACTGGTGGTTGAGGAAGGCGTCAACCTTCAACACATTGCCGGCCTTTACCGTACCGTCGCGCCTGATACGCTCCTCGAGTTCGATCATGCCCACCGCTGTCGTCCTTCCTTCTGAAATGCAACCCGTCGTTTGCGCGCAATGCAACATTTTGCGATTGGCTTACATTACCACGAGTCACGGCATAACCGCGGGTTATGGCTTATATTGACGATAGATGTATAATTATACGTGCCGAGTTCTGTGAAGCTCGGCGACGGGTTCGTCAAAGCGTGGCAGCACCGAGGGGTGCCGGCGTGCGGCCCCCTTCTCGATGAAAGGAGACCGTCATGGCAACTGCCTCATGTGTGGGTAGGCGCGTAGTCGCCGCCATTCCCGTCGCGGCCCTTGCACTCCTGTTATTTGCAGCCGGCTATCCGGCCGAGGCGCTGGCCGACACCACGGCGCAGGGTTCGTCCTCGACGCTTGTGAGCGTCAAGGCACCCGGCACTGAGTCCACTGGCTCGGTCAATCTGGCCTCGGCTTCCAACGCCAATGCAACCTCGACCCCTGCCGCCTCCGATGCCTCGGCCAAGAAGGCCCAGGTGGGGCAGGACACCTATACCTATGTTCTCAATGGAAGCCAGCAAGCCGTTATCACGGGCTATGAGGGCGCTTCTGCCAAGCTTGTGCTTCCCGACAGGCTGAACGGCATTGTTTTGGCCGGCATTGCCGACGAGGCGTTCAAGGGTAGCACCGCCCTCGCCGAGGTCGTGATACCCGACGGCGTGACCTCCATTGGCGCCCGCGCCTTCGAGGGGTGCACCGCGCTTGCGAGCGTAGACATCGCCCCCACGGTGACAAGCATCGCCGAAGACGCCTTCGTGCTCGCCAAGCAGGTCGACGTTACGCAGAAGGACAAGGATGGCAAAGACCAGGTCGTGCAGCAGACGGTGTACGAGGACATTGCCGGCCTCAAGATTTTGGGCGATGCGGAGTCCATCGCGCCCGACTATGCGAGCAGGCATGGCTTCACCTTCGTGCAGAATCGCTTCCACGCGACGAAGGTCACGCTCAACAACAACTCGCTGCTTTTGCTCAACGGCGTGCAGACTGCAAAGCTCACGGGCACGGTCGAGCCTTCCAACTGCACCGATGACATCGCGTGGTCCACGAGCGATGCCTCTGTCGTGACGGTTGGGCAGGATGGCTCGGTCGTCACGGCCGGTTTGGGCACCGCGACCGTCACCCTCACCGCCGGCAAGATGAGTGCCTCCTGCACGGTCGACGTGGTGCAGCCGGTGACGCGCATCGACCTCAACAAGGCGAACGTCTCCATGGAGGCGGGCGACGTCAAGCCGCTGCTCGCAACCGTGCTTCCCAACAACGCCTACAACAAGAACGTCGTGTGGTCCTCCTCCAACCCAGCGGTAGCCAAGGTGGACGAGCGCGGCAACGTCACCGGTGTGGCGCAGGGCTCAACCACGGTGACGTGCGCTGCGGTGGACGGCAGCGGTGTGACGCAGACGGTGAAGGTCGAGGTCGTCTGCAACCAGCACGTGGTGACGAAGGCCACCGACCTTGCCAGCCCGCACGCTTATGCCAACGGCACATGCGACACCTGGGTGTACAGCGATCCTGGCGCCACTGGACTGGCCGTCACATTTGACAAGCAGACGTACCTTGAGCGCGGCTACGACTTCGTCGAGGTCTACGGTTCCGACGGCTCCATGGTGGGGCGTTACACCGGCGCCGACCTCGCGGGCGCGACGGTGAAGGTCCCCGGCGACAGCGTGAAGATTCGCCTCGTGAGCGACGCGACCAACGCCGAGTGGGGCTTTGGTGTCACAGGCATCAAGGAATACCAGCCCGACGGTTGGTCGTTCTTTGACGGTGACACGCATTACTACATTGGCGGCTGGCTCCTGCGCGGCGAGTGCTTCGTGGGCGGCGCGTGGCGTTACTTCGAGCCCGAGCTGGGTGCCATGCAGACCGGCCTCGTGACCCTGCCGAGCGGTGTGGTGAAGTACTACGACGAGAACGGCCTGCGCGTCACGGGCTTTGTGCATCTCTCCGACGGTTCTCGCTACTTTGACGCCGACACGGGTGTCATGGCGACCGGTCTCACCTACCTGCCCGACGGCCGTGTCATCTACTGCGGCACGAACGGCGTGCTGCGCAGTGGCACCTTCACCTTCAAGGGCGAGAAGCTGCACTTCAACGACAACGGCGTGCTTGATAACCCTGCCACCACGTCTATCCCGGCCGGCGCGATTGCTGAGGAAGACGGCGGCCCCGCTGCTGAGTTCACGCCTGTCGTCGAGCGCAAGGCTCTCCAGGGCGCAGTCGACAGCGCGCAGGGTCTGACCGAGGCCGATTACACGCCCGAGACGTGGGCGGCCATGCAGGGCGCCCTGGCATCTGCCAAGGCAGTGCTTGCCGATGAGACGGCCACCCAGACCATCGTGGACAAGCAGACCGAGCTGCTTGATGCCGCTGTCAAGGCACTGAAGCCCGCGGCTGCTCCTGTTGTGGTTGACACGATGGGACTCGAGCAGGCCATCGGTACGGCCGAGGGACTTGTGGCGGCCGATTACTCGCCTGAGACGTGGGTGGCAATGCAGGCTGCACTGGCGTCCGCCAAGGCGGTCCGCGACGATACGAGCGCCACGCAGACCATCGTTGACAAGCAGACCGAGCTGCTTGAGGCTGCCATTGCGGCCCTTCAGCCGGCGGTTGCCCCCGTCGTGGTGGACACCTCCTGGCTCGAGCAGGTCATTGCTTCGGCCGAGGGACTGGCTGAGGCCGATTACACGCCTGCGAGTTGGGCACGCCTGAGCGCCGCACTTACCAGTGCCCATGCGGTCCTTGCCGACAGCACGGCAAGCCAGACTGTGGTGAACACGCAGGCTGACCTTGTGCAGAAAGCCATCGACGCACTGGAAGGGGCGGTGGTTCCCTCGCCGGAACCATCCCCGGAACCGGCTCCTGAACCCACTCCCGAGCCCGCCCCTGAACCCGCTCCCGCAGCGGTCGACTTTGCCGAGCTCGATAACGCGCTTGCATATGCCGGCGCGCTGATCGAGTCCGACTACACGGCTGAAAGCTGGTCGTACCTGCAGTCTGCGGTTGCCGTCGCGCAAGGCGTGCGCGCCGATGCAGCTGCAGCTCAGGAAGACGTGAACTATCAAGCTCAGAACGTGTGGGATGCCGTCAACCTGCTGGTTTCGGCACCGGCCGCCCCTGACCCCGGTGAGGGTGTGGCTGTCGTGGACGAGGCTGCAAAGAAGCAAAAGGCCGCCCAGTACCTTGGCGTGCTCTACCTGAGCGCGCTCTACCAGGCCAACCTGGACGACGGCGAGTATTCCAAGGTCACCTTCAACCAGGATGGCTGGGCCGACCTGCTGTGCGATCCCACGCAGTGGGGTGCCTTTGCCGGCAACCTCGTTGCCCAGGCGGCTACAAACAGCCAGTTTGCCGAGTTCCTGAAGGATGGCGTGTTGGACAAGGACAACCCCTTTGCCCTTGATATGACCGCGGGTTCCGACGGAACGGTCTATGTGCCCTACACGACCGCCGCTTCCATGATTGCGGGCGTGACAGGTGTGGATTGTCCCGACGCGACCTTTGCCTGGGCCTCGCACATGACGCCCGGCGGCGACGGCACGGGCTTTGTGGCATGGCCGACGGCGGACTATCCGCTTGAGGCTACGTTTGCCAATGTCGCTGAGTTCGCTGACGGCACGTTCGGGTATGTCATCAAGCTTACCTTTAAACTTTCGACTGGTGAGCAATTTGACAAGTACTACCAGGTCATTGCTAGTCCCAGTGCTGATAGTCCTTTCGGTTGGATTCTCACCCAGGTCTTGACCGACTCGAGTTTGAGTGGCTATTTTACTGAGTAGTCATACGCTCTAGTTCAGAGTGAGACTTGCTTAAACCCAGGGCCCCATGCTTTCGAATGTTGAAGGCATGGGGCCCGGTTCGTGTATGGGGGAGGTTTCGGCGGCGGCAAGGCGTGGGTTCTGATGAGGCGGCGTTGTGCGTGGATGTACCATGCATGTATCCGAAGGGTACATCGACAAGCCTCTCACCAAGGCCTACGACTTCAGCTTGCCCGTGAGGTCCGATCTCACCCTTTACGCCAAGTGGGAGGCGACACTGCGATTCCTGCGAACCTCTCCGTTCCCGAGTAGTCTTTCAGCCTTGACTTCGCCTTCCAAACCGCCCGCAATGTCTTTATTCCTATGAAAAAAGACAAAGAAATGCTCTTATTCATATGAATAATGACATTCGACTGACATTTTTCATAGGAAGATTCTATTCTTAATGGCACAGGCAAAAGAAGCAGTTCTCTTTTTGCGGACCTGGGTGAGGAAGGGTGTCTTTCTATGCGTAGAAACATCTCCAAGGCTCTTGTTGAATGGAAAGATGCGCCCAATCGCAAGCCGTTGGTCATTACGGGCGTGCGACAGTGTGGGAAGACCTATGTGATGCGCGAGTTCGGTATGTCATGTTTTAAAGACGTGGCATATATCAACCTTGAGCGAGATTCGTTGGCTGCCTCCGTTTTTGAGATGACGCTTGAACCTGCGAGAATCATTTCTGGCCTGTCGGCCGTCTCCCTTGGCAAGGAAATCGTTGAGGGAGAAACCCTTCTGATCTTGGATGAAATTCAAGCCTGTCCGCGAGCGTTGACGGCTCTCAAGTATTTCTGCGAGGATATGCCGGGCCTTCATGTTGTTTGCGCAGGCTCGCTGCTTGGTGTCGCCCTGACCCATGAGAACATCTCGTTTCCCGTGGGCAAAGTCGATCGACTCCAAATGTACCCCATGGGCTTTGACGAGTTTCTGTCTGCCACGCGTGGGGACGGCATGGTGGAGATGCTTGCCGGTCTCTTGCCGACCTCGCCTTTGCCAGCCTCTTTCGCAAGCGAGCTTGAGACGGCCTACCGGGACTTTCTCATCGTAGGAGGGATGCCTGAGGCACTTCTGCGCTGGGTGGAAACATCTGACTATGGGCAAGTGGAAGCCGTCCAGGGTCATATTCTGGCCGACTACGAGGCGGACTTCGCTAAGCATGCGCCTCTTGGAGACGTGGCAAAAATCAGCTGGATTTGGGCATCGGCACCCAAACAGCTTGCCAAGGAGAACAACAAGTTCGTGTTCTCGCAGGTCAAGGAAGGCAAGCGCGCCCACGAGCTCGAAGACGCTTTGCAATGGCTTGTGGCAGCCGGCCTCGTTCATAAGACCGAGCTTGTGGACAATGCCGAGCTTCCCTTGAGCTTCAACGCGGATGCTTCGTACTTTAAGGTATACATGTCCGACGTCGGGCTCCTGCACAAGATGGCAAACGTTCCCTACAAGGCTCTTTTGAAAGCCGAGCCCGCCTACGCGCGTTTCAGAGGAGCCTTGACTGAAAACTACGTGCACAACGAGCTGCTGCTGCAGGGTCTCAAGCCCTACTTTTGGCGCTCAGGCAATACTGCCGAGGTCGATTTCGTCTTTGAGCAGGACGGTCGCATCATTCCCGTCGAGGTGAAGTCGGCAGACAACACCATGGCAAAGAGTTACCGGCTTTTCTGTAAGCGCTACGGCATCACCAGGGGTTTCAAGCTTTCACTCAAGAACGCTGCGGTCAATATTGATGACAACGGCTGTGAAACAGTGAGCCTGCCCCTCTACCTGGCATGGAGGCTTTCAGAGCTGGCCGTACGCGAAACGCTTTAACGGGTGAGGTGTGGGGCGGCTGGCGCAGTCAGCGGGGTGCCGCTTGTCTGGGCTTGCGGGCCAAAGAACCGCTCGTTTCCTCTGTGCGCTGGTAGCCACCGCCCTAGGGTGTACGATTCGCGTATCTGAAGTTGCGCTGAAGGTCCCAGGGGGCTTGCGGCGCGAGGAAAGGAGCGAGGGTATGGCGTGCAAGGAACGGGCCGCGAAGATCGGGGGAGGTGCCCTTGGCAGGGTCTGGGCCCTCGTCGCCGCGTTTGCGCTACTTCTCGGCCTGGCCGCAATGGCACCCGCTTCTGCCCAGGCTGCGTCCTTCAGGGACGTCCCCTCTGGGCAGTGGTACACCTCCTGGGTGGAGCAGGCCTCCGACCAGGGCCTCATGTCGGGCTTCACCGACCCGGCCACGGGCAGGCCCACGGGCTACTTCGGCCCCGACGAGCCCCTCACCCGCGCCCAGGTCGCCACGGTGCTGTGGCGCATGGCGGGCGGCCCCTCCTCCGGCCACGCCTCCTTCCCCGACGTGGAGCGCGGCTCCTGGTACGACGCGCCCGTGGCCTGGTGCGTTAAGGCCGGCGTCGTCACCGGCTACACCTCCGGCCCCGACAGGGGCCATTTCAGGCCCGACAGGCCCGTCACCCGCCAGGAGCTGGCCACCATGGTGTACAGGTACGCCAAATACGCCGGCATGGACGTCGCCGACCCCGACCCGAGCGCCTTCAGGTCGACGACCGACTGGCGCACGGCGGACTCCTGGGCCTCGGAGGCCCTCACCTGGACCGCCGCCGCGGGCGTGCTCTCCGGCGTCGACAACCACGACGGGACCTACTCGGTGGTGCCCTTCGGCACCGCCACCCGCGCGATGGCGGCCAAGGTCTTCGTCGTGCTCTCCGGCTCCCCCTCGGCCGCCAAGGCGAGCTACACGGTCACCTTCAATTCCAACGGCGGCTCGGCCGTCAAGGCGCAGACAGTGAAGAACGGCGCCAAGGCCTCCAAACCCGCCAGTCCCACCAAGTCGGGTTATACCTTCAAGGGCTGGTACTCCGACAAGTCCCTCGCCAAGGCCTACGACTTCAACTCGACCGTGAGGTCCAACCTCACCCTCTACGCCAAGTGGACGGCGAAGTCCCAGGCCTACGCAATCCTCTACAAGGACGGCCTGCTCTCCCTGCAGACAGGATCCGACACCGACCCCTCGCACGGCGAGGTCCTCGGCAAGTGGGCGTGGGACGGCTCGTCCCGCCCCTGGTACGACAAGCGCGCCCGCGTGAGGTCCGTCGTTGCGAGGGATAAGATTGCCATCTCCGATGAGTCTCGTATATTCGGCGGCCTTCTGAATTGCAAAAACATGGACCTTTCGAAGCTTGACGTCAGCCGTGCCACGAGTTTCTGTTCCATGTTCTGGGGCTGCTCGTCCCTCCAATCCCTCGACCTTTCCGGTTGGGACGTCTCCGGCGTCATAGACTTTTCTGTTATGTTTTATGATTGTTCTTCCCTCCGGTCTCTTAACCTTTCTGGTTGGGATGTCTCTAATGCCGATGACCTCTTTGGGATGTTCTTGGGCTGCTCGTCCCTCCAATCCCTCAATCTCTCCGGCTGGGACGTCTCTAGTGCCTCGAGACTTTCGAGCATGTTTTACGGCTGCTCGTCCCTGCAGTCCCTCGACCTCTCCGGTTGGATTGCCGCTGCGGATCTCTCAGGCATGTTCTCCGGTTGCTCGCGTTTACAGTCCCTCGATCTCTCCGGCTGGGATTTGTCCAATGCCTCGGACCTCTCTGGCATGTTTTACGGCTGCTCGTCCCTCCAGTCCCTCGACGTCTCTGATTGGGACGTCTCCAATGCCTCAGTCTTCTCCGACATGTTTTACGGTTGCTCGTCCCTTGCGACCCTCGACATCTCCGGCTGGGACGTCTCCAACGCCTCGGACCTCTCCAAGATGTTTTACGGTTGCTCGTCCCTGCAGTCCCTCGACATCTCCGGCTGGGATGTGTCCAACGTGACAAGCTTCGCTTCTAATAATGGCTTTGACAGAGGCATGTTCGAAGGATGCTCCTCTCTGATATCCCTGGACCTTTCTGGCTGGGATGTGTCTTCGGCCACGAACCTTTGGTACATGTTCTCTGGTTGCTCGTCCCTCCGGTCCCTAGACCTCTCCGGTTGGAATGTGTCCTCGGCCACGAATCTCTCCCACATGTTTTTCGGCTGTTCGTCGCTGACGACCCTCGATCTCTCTGACTGGGACGTGTCCTCAGTCATGGATTTTTCCCTCCTGTTCGAAGATTGCTCGTCCCTGCGGTCCCTCGATCTCTCTGGTTGGGATACCTCCAACGCCGTGGACTTTTCCCGCATGTTCTCCAGCTGCTCGTCCTTGCAGTCTCTCGACCTCTCCGGCTGGGATACCTCCAACGCCGTGAACCTCTCCTGGATGTTCTCTTGCTGTTTTTCCATGCAGTTCCTCGATGTTTCCGGCTGGCACGTTTCCTCGGCGACGGACCTCCGCTACATGTTCGAAGGCTGCTCACGTCTGCAGTCCCTCGACCTCTCCGGCTGGGACGTGTCCTCGGCGAAGTATCTCAGTCTCATGTTTTCTGACTGCTCGTCCTTGAACTCTGTGACTTTGGGCTCCGAGTGTGGTCCGCTCGTCTGGGAGCTTCCCTCCGGCCCCTGGTATGACGCCGAGGGCAATGAGTACGACCGCCCGCCGGCAGGCGTCGCGGGCACGTTCACCAAGGCGAAGCCGGCAACGCTGGCGCTCGCGGTTGATGGTGTGTCGGACGCCGATGCGCTGTTGCCTGCCCAGATCGTCGAGGGGGAGCAGGACGGCCAGCGCTACGTCGTCGTGCCCGAGGGCGCGCCCTTCGAATGCGGCCTCGAGTACCCCGAGCTCGCCGGGCGCTACGTGGGGCCGGGCGTGTATGTCACGGGGTACGTGGGGGATGCCGACTCGGTCACCGTGCCGCTTGAGATTGACGGTACGCCCGTGGTGTCGGCGAACCTCTCCTGGAACGAGTCCGACCGTGCGGGTATGACGAGGCTCGCCTTCGTCTCGTTCGAGCGCGTCGAGGGCAAGGTTTCTTCGCTTGCGCAGCTCGACGTGTCGGGCAACGTGCTCTCCTCGCTCGACATCGAGGGCCTTGACGCCCTTGTACGCCTGAACTGCGAGGGCAACCCCATCGCCGACCTTGCGGCCCTCCAAGCATGGGCCGCGCAGGACGGCCACGAGGCGAAGCTGCCGCAGGTACAGGATGCCACCCCCGTCGAGCCTGACGACGTTGCAGCTCCCTCTGAGCCGCAGGAGCCTGCTTCTCCCGACATCCCGGCGGAGCCTGCAAGCCCTGAGGCTCCCTCGACGGGGCCGGAGGAACCTTCTGATCCAGCGACTCCCGCCGAGTCCGAGCAGCCTGGCAACGCCGATGTGCCTGATGAGCTTGGCCAGCCTGGTGCCAGTTCCGACACGGGCAATCTCGAACAGCCTGAAGCGCCCGCGGACACTGCAGGGCTTGGCGAGTCCGGGCAAGACGGCGACGTCTCCGCTACTGAAGGGCAAGCCGACGTCATCCGGCTTTCCGAGCTGGGGGAGGAGGCTCTCGATCTGGCAGCCTAGTTCCTGGCGGCTCAACAGATAGATGCTCACGAAGCGGGCGGGGTGCCTTCGCCAAAAGGCACCCTGTCCGCTTTTTTGTATGCATATTCGACGGGGTCCCGTTTTCTGTCGTTTCATGCGCGATCACATTCGGCGAGCGATTCGTCGCGTGTGGGCATCTATTCGACTGGCATGGAGGCTTTCAGAGCTGGCAGGCCGCGGGGTGTTGTAGCAGGCGACGTGGTTGCTGTGCCGCACTTCCCTGACGGGCTATTTCTGCTCTTTGCCTTGGTGTGGGGCGCGAACGTGTGCGGTGGGCGCTCTGTCCGTTACACTTCCACCGATGGTAACGATTTCGGAGGACGTATGAAGCTGAAAGAAGTGAAGGGGCCGGAGAAGCCGGGAAAGAAGAAGGCGCCGGGCACGAGGGCCGACCGCGCCAACGAGCACGCGGTGATGCGCCAGAAGAACCGCCATGCCGAGCGTGACTACTTCGGCCGCGTCATTCCCGAGCCCGGTTCGCAGCGCCCCGACCTTACGCCAGCTGCTGCCAAGCGCATCCAGGACGGTACCGTGCGCCTTGATGCCTACCTGGTGGGTCGTGGATTTGCACCCTCGCGTGATAAGGCGAAGGCCCTCATTGACCAGGGCCTTGTGTATGTGGAAGGCTCCAACCGCGTGAAGGCAAGCCTGGCCGTGGGCCCCGGCATGCAGATCGAGGTCCGTGAGCCCGAGGCGTAAAGACGCACGCGCTACGTTTCGCTTCTCATGGAGACGCCGCCTGATGAACGTTGCTTTTTAAACACTGCAGCCACCTCAGCGCCGTTTGGTTGGACACTGGGTGTCATTTGGCCCCTGTGATCTACTGTGAGCGCCGTGAGCTGCTGTGGCCCATGTAAAAGGCTCTCTCATGAGCGTCGTAAGCAGATACAAAAGGTCCCCATCCCGCTTGAATGCCGGGATGGGGACCTCATTCGTTCGTAGGGGCGACTAACGCGCCCATGTCTACTTCTCTTCGTCCTTCTTGTCGTCGACGAACTCGGCCTTTACATCTTCGATTTCGTCGGAAACCTTTTCGGCGGCTTTCTTTGCGGCTTCGCTTGCCTCCGCATTGGCGGCCTCCACGCGCTCCTTGGCCTCGTCGACGATCTCCTTGGCCTTGTCGGCCACGCCAGAAACGACGCCCTGAACGCCGGCAACAGCCGCGCGTGCCGTGGTGCCAATGAAGGCTGCCGCGCTCTTGGCCACGGCTCCCAGCTCGTCAGACTCAACCTTGCCGTTGCCGTCGGCATCAAAAGCCTGCTTGATCTCGTCGGCAAACGAGCCAGCTGCAACAACGGTCTTGTCGATGCGCGCACCCAGGCCGCCGAGCACCTCCTGGGCGGTCAGCTTGCCGTTGCCGTCGGCGTCAAGGACAACCTTTGCCTGCTTGACGGTGTCCATGGCGGCACCGATGGCTTCCTTCGCACCGCCGGCAATTTCCTCAGCGGCGCCCTTCATCCCGTCGGTCATGTCTTCAGCGACGCCCTTGGTGCCGGTTGCCATCATTTCGGCCATGTCCTTGGCCTTATCGGCAGCGTCCACTGCCAGGTCCTTGGTCTTGTCGACCATCTCTTCAGCAGCGTCCTTCGCCTTGTCCATGGCGGTATCGAGGGTCTCTTTGACGTCCATGATTCCTCCTTTTGTTGCGTACTGCCTTGCCGGCAGTATAGAAGCCTTGTTTTGCCAATACGATACCCACGAGCCTTCTGGGTCATTCGGAAGCAAAAAAATTTGGCAAAGCTGACATTCGTGCGCAACACATAAGACAAGGACAGGAGGCAATCTCAGCTCCGTCACGCAGGGCGAACAAACGGTTTTACCTGTTTAGCTCGCGTTTCCCGCACGGCGCCAACGCGTCGCAGCGCGTTCGCATGCGTCAAAGAGGATATACAGGCCGCATCCCAGGGCCGCAAGCGCGATGATGCCGGCAAACATGCGGGGGTAGTTCACCATGGCCCAGGAGTTCATGATGAAGTAGCCCAGGCCCGTGGAACCCGCGATGGACTCGGAGAAGAAGAGCACGGCGATGGCCACGGCGCACGATACGCGCAGCGTCGTGAAGAGCTCGGGCAGCGTGGCCGGCAGCACCACGTAGCGCCACACCTGCGCGCGCGATGCTCCCAGCGAGCGCACGGAAAGCAGCGTGGCCGCAGGAATCGCGGCGGCGGCGTCGCGCATGACCATGACTACCTGGAAAAACACCGTGATGGTCACCAATGCGATCTTAGGTGCGCCGCCCAGGCCGAAAAGCACCAGCAGGATGGGCAGCAGCACAATCTTGGGCAGGGGATAGAGCAGGTAGAGCACGGGGGAGAAGAGCGCCCCGACCTTCTGCGAGCGACCCAGGAAGAGCCCCACGGGCACTCCGAGCACGCATCCCAAGGCAAGCGAGATGGCAAGGCGCCCCAGGCTTGTGAGGAAGTCGGGCCACAGGATGCCGGCGTATCGCACGAAGACCCCCACGGTCTCGATGGGGCCGGGCAAGGCCGGTGTATTGAGCGCAAGCGCGGTAATCTGCCAGCCTGCCAGCACGAATGCGACAGCGAAGACGTAGCACAGCGCAGTTTTTACAGAATGCTTCATCGGGTGCCTCCTGCCAAGGCCTCGCGCACCTCGTTGCACTTGGCAAAGAACTCCTGCGTCGTGCGGTATTCGGGCGTTCCCATGCCGGGGTTCTCCACCTGGGCCACGATGCGGCCGGGTCGCGGTGCCATCACGACGATGCGCTGGCCCAGCAGCACTGCCTCCTCGATTGAGTGCGTCACCAGCAGCTGGCCGTAGCCGCCCTCGTTCCACAGGCGCAGGAGCATGAGCTGCATGTCTTCGCGCAGGAGGGCGTCGAGCGCCGAGAGGGGCTCGTCCATGAGGAGCAGGTCCGCCTGCATGGCGACGGCGCGGGCAAGCGCTAAGCGCTGCTGCATGCCGCCCGAAAGCTCGCTGGGCCAGGCCTTCTCAAAGCCTGCGAGACCCACGCGCGCAAGGGCCTCAAGCGTACGACGGCGTCGTTCTTCCTTCTCGACCTTGCGCACGCCGAGGCCAAGTTCGGCGTTCTTGTACACGCTCATCCAAGGCAACAGGCCATAGTCCTGCAGGATGAGGGCGCAGTCGTCGCGCGGGCCCGTGATGCGTTCACCGTGGGCGAGCACCTCGCCTTCCGTGGGCTTTGCGAGTCCCGATGCCAGGCGCAGCGCCGTGGACTTGCCGCAGCCCGAAGGACCGATGATGCACACGGCTTCGCCTGCCTCAATGCTCAACGACAGGTGGTCGAGCGCCTTGAGCGTATTGGCATCGCGGCCCGGGGTCGGGTATTCGACGGTGACGTCCCTCAGTTCCAGTAGCATGGTGTGCCTGCGCCCCTCAGCCGAAGCCTAGTTCTTGGAGAACGTGCCGTTGTCGGCGTCGTAGGTGAGGGCCGCATCGAGGTAGCCCTTCTCGAGCATCCAGTCGAGCACGTTGCCCACCATCTGCTGCGTGGGCAGCTGCGCCGTGGGGTAGCTGCTGATGGGATACGTGTCGGCGATGTCCTCGGCAAGGGATGCCTGCTCAACCAGGAGCGCACGGTAGTTCTCGGGGGCCTTGTTGATAAGGCCGGCCGCCTCGTCCCACACGCTCTGCAGCGCCTCGAGGGCCGCCTTGCCGCCCTCGCCCTCAAGCCAGGCCTCGCGCACGATCATGACCGACTGGGAGATGTTGTCACCTGTGGTGTCGTCGGCCACGCAACGGAAGCCCTTGGACTCGCCGAGTGCAAGCAAAGACGCAGGCAGGGCGGCTGCAGGCACCTGGCCGGAAGCCATGGCCTCAAAGCGCACGGGAATCTTCTGCAGCTCGGCCTTTGCCACCTGGTCGGCGGGGATGCCGGCCTGGGCCATGAGCTTGTCCATCACGTACTCGAGGATGGTGTTGGAGCCCACGCCGATCTCGCGGCCGGCAAGGTCGGCAAGCGAGGTGATGCCCTCGTCGGCCGTCATGATGCCGAAGCGGCCCTGGCTGGCTTCGGTGCCCAGGCAGATCCAGCAGATGCGCACGTCGGTGCCGGAGGCAAAGAGGCTGGCAGTCACCATGGGGTCGGTCATGGCGACATCGACCTCGCCGCTCGACACGGCGGCGATGAGCTCGGTGGCCGACTGGAACTTGTGGATGTCGCAGGCGATGCCGGCCTTCTCGAACAGGTCCTCAGACTCGGCAACCCACATGGGCAGGATGTCCTCGGTGGGAAGGGTGCCGAGGTTGATCTTGGCGGGAGCGGCGTTCGTCTCGGTTGCCTTATCGGCGCTGTCGCCGGTGGTTTCCTGAGTGGAGTTGCAGCCGGTGAGCGCGAGCGGGAGCGCTGCACAAAGGGCGATGAAGCCGGCGCGAGAGATGTTCATGCGATGCGTCCAATCAATGGGTGAGAGATGAGCGTACATATATACATGCCATGCTCCACCATAGCAAATAACGCATCTGCGTGGCGCTCTGGCGATGTGCTAGGTGTTGACCTTGTGGCGGCCCCTTGTGTTATGCCGTGGGGTATACCGCTGCACCGTGTCTGCCTGATATGTTGATACGGAACAGAAATATGTAAGGCACGCAATGCGGCGTGCCTGGGGGAAGGACAAGACCATGCTGGAAGTGTCTTGCGTTGTCGTGGGGCCCATCAAAACGAATTGCTGGATCGTGAGCGACTCTGACACGGCGCATTGCCTTGTCATCGACCCGGGTGACCGCGCCGAGCGTATCCTTGAGGCCCTGGCCGGCAAGACGGTCGACGGCATCGTGCTCACGCACCGCCACGACGACCACAAGGGAGGGCTTCCCGGTGTGGTCGAGGCCACGAACGCCCCCGTCATGGCCCATGAGCTTGACGCCCCGCGCATCTACGAGGAGATTCGCCGCGGTTATGCCTCGCCTGCCTCCATCATCTCCATGGACGAGGCCCTGAACGCCGGCCGCACGGTCGATCGTGCCCTCAAGGAGGGCGACGAGGTCGTGCTCGGCAGCCGTACGTTCCGCGTCATTCATACGCCCGGCCATACCGAAGGGTCCATGTGCCTGTACTGCGAGGCGGAGAAGCTCCTGTTCACGGGCGACACGCTTTTCGCTGGTGGCAGCTACGGCCGCACCGACTTTGAGGGCGGCTCTTGGCCTGCGATGCTCAACACGCTCGAGCACAAGTTCGTTGGCATCCCCAACGACGTTGCCATATTCCCCGGACATGGTGGGACCTCCCTGCTCGGTGACGAGCGCGAGGCCAACTCCTTCTTGAAGTAGGCGGTTCATGATGGGCGAAAAGCGCACTCACGTGTCAAGCGTGTCCCAGCCTGATGCCCCGGGCGTTTCGCTGGTGCAACCTCGCGAGTATGTTCTTGTCGCGCCTGGTGAGTCCAGTTGTGACACTCGCGCGACCGATCCGGCAATCGCCGAGCCCTGGGCGTCGCTTCCACATTTCGTGTGCGGTGCCCCAGTGCCCGAATACGAGTGCGCGACGAGGCCCTCAAGCAGGGGCATCGTCATGAATCCCGACGGCACGCTTCTGCTGGCCACGACCGACGAGCTCCATGAGTTCGTGTTTTCCGGTGGCGAGATTGAGCACGGCGAGAGCGACCTTGCGGCACTGGTGCGCGAGGTGGAGGAGGAGACCGGCTGGCTCGTTGACCAGGCCACGGCGCGACCCATCCTGTCCATCGACGACTACCACACGCGCGATGCCATGCGCTTGAGCATGCGCCAGGTCAACCGCTATTTCGTGTGTCAGGCGCGCCCCGGTGGTTCCATGCACCTTGACAAGTACGAGGCGGTCGCGGGTCTGCATGCGGTCACTTGCAGCTTGGACGATGCCATCGCCGCAAACGAGGCCATCCTGGCCCAGCGGCGCTACTTCTGGGTGGAGCGCGACACCTTCGTGCTCAAGCTCATTCGCGACCGGCGCGAGAAGTTCGGTTTCTAGCTGCGGCGCAGCGCGTCGAGCAGCTCCACGAGGTCGCGCGGCAGTTCGGCGGTGAGGTGGATTTCGGTGCCCGTCACCGGTTGCACGAGGTCGAGCTTCCAGGAATGAAGCGCGGGGCGACCCAAAAGTTCCGCGGAGCCTCCGTAGAGCACGTCCCCTACCAAGGGATTTCCCAGGTGTGCCATATGCACGCGAATCTGGTGTGTGCGCCCCGTCTCCAAGGCCAGGCGCACAAGTGCGGCAGTCGGTGCGCCATCGGTGCCGTCTCCGAGCTGCTCGAGCACTTCGTAGTGCGTCACGGCCTTCTTGCCGCTCTCCATCACCGCGAACGAACTCACGGGAGCCGCCGTTGCGCGGCCGATGGGGGCATCCACCATGCCATGCGCAGGCTCCGGTACGCCTTGGCACACGGCAAGGTACTCGCGCTGGAAGCTGCCCGTGTGCATCTGCGATATGAGGCGCTCCTGCACGTGGCCGTTTTTGGCGAAGACCACCAGACCGCTCGTGCCGATGTCGAGACGGTTCACTGCATGCAGGTCGATGGCCTGGTGCTTTTGCATGAGATAGCCCACCACGTAGTTGCCCAGCGTGTGGGTCCAATGCGAGGGGCACGGATGCACCACGGCGCCTGCGGGTTTGTTCACCACGAGCAGGTCCTCGTCTTCGTAGGCTATGTCGAGCGGGCCCTCTTCGGGAGCGACGCTGGGCTCATGGGGTTCAAGCCAGTCGTCCACCACGATGCCCATGACCTGGCCGGGTGCCACGGGCACGTCGCAACGAGAAAGGGCGCCGTCCAAGTGAACGGCGCCCTCAACATACTTCGCATGTCTGAGATACCGCTCGCTGATGTGCAGACGTGCCTGAAGCAGGTGCCCTACGGTACGTCCTGTATCGGCGAGCTGGGCGGTATACTCAATCTCTCTCACGCGAACCTACTTCTCCTCAGCCGGCTCTTCCTTTGTGGTGCGGGCAAGGATGTTAGCGTAAATGGCGCCGGAGATGTTATGCCACACGCTGAAAACCGTGCCAGGAACAGCGGCCAGCGGCATGGTGGCAAAGTGCACGGTGGCAAGCGAGGTGGCAAGGCCGGAGTTCTGCATGCCGACCTCGATGGACAGCGTGCGCATCTGGTCGCGGCTGAGGCCAAGGACCTTGCCGACGCCATAGCCCAGAGCGTAGCCGCAGAGGTTGTGCAGCATGACGACAACGACGATGAGCCAGCCCACGGTCATGATCTTGGCGGCGTTGGCGGCAACGACAGCCATGATGATAAGGCAAATGGCGATGACGGAGACGAGGGGCAGGACCTTCGCGCAGGCCTGGGCGAACTTCTCAAAGAAATGGTTGATTACAAAGCCGAGAACGATAGGCACGAGCACGACCTGCACGATGGACATAAGCATGCTCATGTAGCTCACGTTGATGGTCTCCCCGCCGAGCAGCAGCACCAGTGCAGGCGTGACGACAGGGGCGAGGATGGTGGTGCACGCCGTCATGCCCACGGACAGGGCGACGTCGCCCTTGGCCAGGTAGGTCATGACGTTGGAGCTCGTGCCGCCAGGGCAGGAACCCACGAGGATGACGCCCACGGCGAGCGCGGGGTCGAGGTTGAAGATCTTCACAAGCAGGAAGGCCAGCAGCGGCATGATGATGAACTGCGACAGGATACCGGTGATGACAGCCTTGGGCTTGGTGAAGACGACCTTGAAGTCGGAGAGCTTGAGCGTCATGCCCATGCCGAACATGACGATGCCCAGCAGCGTGTTGACGTAGCTGGTCTTGATGACGCCCTTGACGGGATCGGGAAAGACAAGCGCGATAATGGCGACAAGAAGGGCGATGATCGCCATATACTTTCCTGCCCAGCCGCTTATCTTTTCGAGCGTTTTCATAATGTACCCCACAATCACCGTTTACCTGTCAGATACGCTCGTTGACCCTTCGACCAGCGAGTGGCGGTCAGTATAGGACTCTGGCTTTCAGCTTCATGCGTAACTCAATTTCTTCACGTTTGCGGTGAGAGTGGGCCGTATCGCTTTGTGTGCGTCGGGAGTAACACTTGACCAATAAAAAGTAACACTCTATGCTACCTGCCATGATAAACGTCACCAATGGCCTATGGGAAACGTGGGGTAGAGCGTGGGCAAATTCATAGCAAAGCGCCTGCTACAGCTTGTTCCCATCCTTGTGGGCATCACGTTTTTGTCGTTCGCGCTCATGCAGCTGGCTGGCGGCGACTACGTGACCACCATGCTCGAAAACACCGGCGTCGCGGTCACGCAGGAGGTCATCGACGCGCGCAAGGCCGAGCTCGGTCTGGACCGTCCGTTCATCGAACAGTATCTTTCCTGGCTCGTGGGGCTCTTGCATGGCGACATGGGTACGAGCTTCGTGAGCGGCAAGAACGTCTTCGCCACGTTCGTGCAGCATCTGCCTGCCACCCTTCTTCTTACGCTGAGCTCCGTCATCGCGACGCTCGTTATTTCCGTGCCGCTGGGGGTGTATTCCGCCACCCATCACAACAAGGCGGCCGACTACATCGTGCGCGTCACGTGCTTTGTGGGCAACTCGCTGCCGAACTTCTTTGTTGCGCTGCTTCTCATATATGTGTTTGCCCTGGTGCTGGGGTGGCTGCCGGTCATCTCTCCCATGCCTACGCTGAGCGCCTCGGGCGTGGACCTCACGGGGCTCGTGCTGCCCACGGCGACGCTGGCCATCGCGATGGTGTCAAAATACACGCGTCAAATTCGCGCTGCGGTGCTCGAGGAGCTCGGCAAGCCCTATGTTGCCGCCGCACGCTCGCGCGGCGTGGCCGGGCGCACCGTCCTCTTCAAGAGCGTGCTCAAGAGTTGCATGCTTCTCATCGTGACGCTGCTGGCGCTCTCCATCGGCGACCTTCTGGGTGGCACGGCCATCGTCGAGACCATCTTCATGTGGGACGGCGTGGGCAAGCTCGCCGTCGATTCCATCACCATGCGCGACTACCCCATGATCCAGGCCTACGTCGTGTGGATGGCAATCATCTACGTCCTGGTCAACCTTGTGAGCGACATCCTGTATCGCGCGCTTGACCCGCGTGTCGCGCAGCGGGAGGTGGAGGCATGAGCCGTCCCTCTAATGCCACCGCGCGCAAGTTGGCGGTTTTTACGGTACTTGCGGTGATGCTCGTGCTCGCTGCTCTTTTCGCCGAGCATCTTTGCCCCTGCGACCCCTATGCGCAGAATCTGCGCGAGGCCCTGCAGGCTCCGAGCGAGACGCACCTTCTAGGCACCGACCGCTATGGGCGCGACATGCTCTCGCGTGTCATCATGGGCGGTCAGTCGTCCATTGCCTCCACGCTCGTGTGCGTTGCGGTGGTCACGGTGATTGGCACAGCTGTGGGAGTGGTCGCCGGCTGGCGGACAGGTGCGCTCGACACGCTGCTCATGCGCACTTCCGATGTGTTCCTCGCATTTCCCGGTCTTGTGTTTGCCCTGGCAGTTGCCGGTGTTCTTGGCGGAGGCATCCAGAACGCGGTCATTGCCCTGTGTGCCATCGGCTGGCCTAAGTTTGCGCGGATCGCCCGTTCGCAGACGCTTGCCGTGCGCGATGCGTCCTTCATCCAAGCCGCTCGTATGCAGGGCACGAAGGGCCTTGCCCTCATCGTGCGGCATGTGCTGCCTAATATCGCCGGTCCCATCGTGGTGTGCGCGGTGCTCGACATCGGCACGATGATGATGGAGCTTGCGGGTCTTTCGTACCTGGGCCTTGGTGCCCAGCCGCCCATGGCGGAGTGGGGCTCGATGATGAGCGACGGGCGCAGCATGCTGCAGACGGCCCCCTGGTGTGTGCTTGCGCCGGGTCTGGCGATCTTCATAACGGTTCTCGTGTTCAACCTGCTGGGCGACACGCTCCGCGACTATCTCGACCCCAAAAAGAAAGGAAGCGCATCATGACGCACGCAAGCAAGGGTTTGTCCCGCAGGGGGTTCGTTGGCCTGTCGGCTGGCGCGGGAGTCGCTGCGCTCATCGGGCAATCTGTGTTTGGCGCTCAGGTGCCGTGCAGCGCCCTGGCCGACGGTGCGACGTTCACATACGGTACCACCGGCTACGGCCCCGAGATGGACGACGCGGGGCTCAACCCCCATGCTAACTATTCTGGCTGGAGCTGCGTGCGTTATGGCGTGGGCGAGACGCTCTTCAAGTTCTCCGATTCGATGGAGCCCGAGAGCTGGCTTGCCGAGTCCTACGAGTTCGCGGACGACACCACGGTCGTCATCAAGCTGCGCGAGGGCGTGCGTTTCTCCAGCGGTCGCGATATGGACGCGCAGGCCGTGAAGGAGTGTCTCGACGACCTGCTCGCCGTGCACGACAGAGCCCCGCTCGACCTTGAGATCGATACCATCGAGGCCGACGGCATGACGCTCACCATCACCACGAAGCGTCCCAAGCCCGCGCTCATCAACTACCTGTGCGACCCGTACGGCGCCATCATCGACATGCAGGCGGGTGTTTCCGCCGACAACAACGTCGCAGGTACCGGACCCTTTGTCGCCACGTCGGTGAGCGACACCGAGATTGCGCTTGTGGCAAACGCCGACTATTGGGGAGGTGCCCCGTCGGTGGCGAACGTTTCCGTGCGATCCATCACTGACGGCGACACGCTCACCATGGCGCTGCAGGCCGGCCAGATCGACGCTTCCTACGGTTTGCCGTATGCGAGCTATGCGCTGTTTGAGAACCCCTCGTTCAACATCGAGAGCTGCGAGACGAGCCGTGCCTTCTTTGCGCAGGCAAACTACGCCTCGCCTGTGATGAGCGACCCTGCCGTGCGCCACGCTCTTGCCCTGGGCATCGACAAGGAGAGCTTTGTCGAGGTCCTGCTCAACGGTCGTGGAGCCCCTGCGGTGGGCGCCTTCCCGAGCAATTTCGCTTTTGGCAACGACACGGTGAGTGCTCCCGGCTACGACCCCGAGGAGGCAAAGCGGGTGCTTGAGGAGGCCGGCTGGGTCGACTCCGACGGCGACGGTGTGCGCGAGAAGGACGGTCAGCGCCTGCACATCGTGTGGCTCACCTATCCCGGCAGGCAGGAGCTGCCGCTGCTCGCCGAGTCTGTCCAATTCTCCCTGGGCGAGATCGGCTTTGAGGTGGAGGTCAACTGCACGGCCAACCACACGAGCATCCGCACCGACGCCTCTGCCTGGGACGTGTACGCAAGCGCTCTTGTTACGGCACCCACCGGCGACCCCGAGTATTTCTTCTCCGCCACGTGCGTGACGGGCGCCCCCAAGAACTTTGGCGGATATTCCAACCCCGACCTGGACGCCTTGGCCGAGCAGCTCTCTGAGGAGTTTGACACGGGCAAGCGCGCTGAGCTTGCCACACAGATGCAGCAGGTGATTCTTGACGATGACGCCTACCTGTTTGCCTCGCATCTCACCATGGGTATTGTCTCGCGTTCCGGTGTGAACGGCATTGCCCCGCATCCGTGCGACTACTACGAGGTCACGGCCGACCTCGCGCTGGCGTAAGGGAGGAGCGGCATCGTGTGTGAGACGCCCGGCTCGCCGGCGACGGAGAACAGGGAGATAGCATCGGCGCGGCAGGGTGCCGTGCTTGCCTACGATGGCGTGTGCGTCGCATGCGGCGACCGCATGGTCGTTGAGGGTACGAGCTTCTCCGTGGGAGCCGGGCGCATCGTGGGTCTTGTGGGCGAGTCGGGCAGCGGCAAGACCACCCTGCTCAAGGCTGCCATGGGCCTTCTCGACGAGGGTATGCGGGTGCAGGCTGGGCGCGTGCTCTACCAGGGAGAAGACGTGGCGAGCATGAGCGCGTCGCGCTTGCGTGAGCTGCGGGGCAAGGAGATGGCGACCGTCTTCCAAGACAGCGCCGCCACCTTCTGCCCTGTGCGTCGCTTAAACGTGCAGGTGTGGGAGGCGGTGCGTCCCCATGTGCACATGAGCAGGCAGGAATGCGAGGCCCTGTTTTGCGAGACGCTCGAGAGCCTGGGGATTCACGAGCCGGCAAAGGTGGCGCGTGCATATCCGCATGAGCTTTCGGGCGGCATGGCGCAGCGCGTGGGCATCGCGGTGGCGCTCATGCTGAAGCCCAGGCTCCTTCTCGCCGACGAGCCCACGAGTGCCCTTGATGTGACAACGCAAGCCCAGGTGGTGGATGTCCTGCGCGACGTGCATGCGCGCCTGGGGTGCGCCATCCTGCTTGTCACGCATAACTTTAGGCTGGTAGAAGCCTTGTGCGACGACGTGGTGGTCCTGCGTCAGGGGTGTGTTGTGGAGCAGGGCCCCGTTGCGCGCGTGTTGGCCGATCCTGCGGACGCATATACGCGCGCCCTCGTTGCCGCCGCGCCGCGCCTGAGGAGGGGATAGGGATGTCTGACGTACGTTCCTCCACCAAGCCGGTGGTGTCGCTGCGCAACCTGAGCCTCTCGTATGGCCACGGCAAGGATGTGCACGAGGTCGTGCACAGCGTCTCGCTTGACGTGTTGCCTGGCGAGGTGCTGGGGCTTGTGGGCGAGTCTGGCTGCGGCAAGTCGACGGTTGCCAAATGCGTGGCCGGGTTCCTGAAGCCCTTCGCAGGCGACCTTGTGGTTTGCGAGGGTGCCGCTGAACCCGCGCGTGGTCCCCACAAGGTGCAGATGGTGTTCCAGGACCCGTCCTCTTCGTTTGACCCGCGACGTACGCTTGGCCAGTCGGTCACCGAGGGGCTGCGCAACGCCGGCACTCCGAAGGGCGAGGCGCTTGCCCGGGCAGGCGAGTTCTTTGAGCGATGCGGCCTTGCACGTGAGCTGCTCGATCGCTACCCCCATCAGGTGAGCGGCGGGCAGTGCCAGCGTGCGGCTATCGCCCGCGCATTGGCGGCCCGTCCCGCCCTTCTTATCGCCGACGAGGCCACGAGCGCGCTCGACGTCACGGTGCAGGCGCAGGTGGTGACCCTGTTGCGCGAGCTCAACGCCGAATTTGGCATGGCGGTGCTGTTCATCTGCCACGACCTCGCCCTCGTCCAGGACTTTTGCGACCGTGTGGCCGTGATGCGCGAGGGTCGCATTGTGGAAGTCGGCCCCACCGAGCAGGTCCTTTCCAGCCCGTCCGACCCTTATACAGCAAGTCTCATCGCCTCTGCGCTGTAGGGCTGAGGCGATCGCGCTTCAGGGAAGAACCCGTCGTTGCAACTCAGTCTCATCGCCTCTGCGCTGTAGGGAGAGGGCGTCTGGGGTAATCGTGCTTCGGGGAAGAACCTGTCTGCCAGTCTAGTCTCATCGCATTTGCGCCGCGCCGAGACCGCCCCGACCTTTCCTCTTGCACAAAAAGAGGCCCCGCCCGCTGGCCGTGAAGCTAGCGGGCGGGGCCTCTTCGTTGAAGCGCGGTATGAGGGGCACGGATTACGCGGCCTTGCGCGCTTCCTTCCTGTTCTCGAGGTTGTTCACCACAACAGCGGCGCTGGCGTCGCCGGTGATGTTGACCGTGGTGCGGCCCATGTCGAAGATGCGGTCGATGCCAGCGACGAGCGCGATGCCGTCGACGGGCAGGCCCACGGAGGCGAGGACCATGGCGAGCATGATCATGCCAGCGCCGGGCACGCCGGCGGTGCCGATGGAGGCAAGCGTGGCGGTAAGCACCACGGTGGCCATCTGGCCGAAGTCAAGGTTGATGCCATAGCACGCGGCGATGAACATGGTGCAAACGCCCTGGTAGATTGCGGTACCATCCATGTTGATGGTGGCACCGAGCGGCAGCACGAAGGAGTAAATCTCGTCCTTCACGCCCATCTTCTTGTTGCACTCCATGTTGATGGGCAGGGTGCCCACGGAGCTGGCGGAGGAGAAGGCGAACACGATGGCGGGAATCATGGCCTTGAAGAAGGCGATCGGGCTCATCTTGCCCAGGAGCTTCACCGAGAGGGAGTACGTTACGGCCATATGCACGATGTAGCAGATGTACGCGGCGAGAAGCACCATCGCAAGGGAACCGAGAACCTTGGCGCCGTTGGTGGCAACGACGGGGGTGAGCAGGCAGAACACGCCGATGGGGGAGAGCTTGAGGATGACTTCCATGACCTTCATGAACACAAGGTTGAGACGCTGCACGCCGTCGGCGACGGGCTCGGCCTCCTTGCCCACGAGAATGATGCCGAAGCCGATGAGCAGTGCCATGACGATGATCTGCAGCATCGAGGAGCTCGACATGGGCGTGATGAAGTTGGAGGGGAAGATGTTGACCACGACGTCCATGATGGGCGTGGGGTCAGCGGCCTCGTAGGTCAGCTCGCTGGTGTCGAGCTGCGGGAAGAGGCCCCTGAACAGCGAGCCGGTAATCATGCCTAGGATGATAGCGATGGCCGTGGTGCACAGGTAGTACACGACGGTCTTGAGACCGATGGAGCCGACCTTGCGGATGTCGCGCATCGAGATGATGCCGCTCATGATGGAGAAAAGCACGATGGGCACGACGATGAACTTGACGAGGTTCAAGAAGATCGTACCGATGGGCTTGACGTAGGTGTCGGCAATGTCGACACAGCCTTGCATGAGCAGGCCTGCAATGATTGCCAGGACGAGTGCGATGAGAATCTGCATCGCCAAGGGCATCTTTTTGCGCTCGGACATCGAAGGCGCTCCTTTCACTTGACGGGGACACAGGCATAGTCGTGCCCTCGGGTATGTAGCGGTAACAGTATAGAGGACTGTTCTTTATCGCACGAAAGCGTTGTGTTGCATTTGTTACGAAGTCGAAACGAATCAGCTCAATGGTCTATGGGGTGCGGTGGACGGCAGGACGAAACCCTACGCAGTGGTCGCGCTGTGGGTGTGACGACGCGTGCTGCGTTAGGTCCGCACTGCTTGCGCTATTGGGCGTTCTGGGCACCGTACACCTTGCGGGCGCATTCAAGCAGGGCATGCAGACGCGCCTGGGATTTGGGGAGATATACCAGGCCATACTGCGTGGTCACGTCTACGTCGAAGGGGATGGGGATGAGCTCCTGGTAGCGACCAGTCAACTGCTCGGGAAGGAGATGGACGGTGCGTGCGGGATTAAGCTGGTTCATGACCGCTTCGAAGCTGGAACCCGGCAGCTCTATGAGTTTGACTTCGGGACAGACCTTGTCGAGGTATTCGCGCAGGCGGGCGGCCCAGCGCTTGTTGAAGATGTAGACGTCCATGTCGACGAGGTCGGCTGGCTCGATGACCTCTCGGCTTGAGAGCGGGTTTTCGGGCGAGACCATGCAACAGCGCCTTGAGGTGAGCAGGGGCTCGAACGCAAAAGCACGATCCGGGGGCTCGATGCCTTCAATCACGTCGTAGTCCCCCATGAGCAGGCCTTCGAGGGGATGCGAGTCCACATTGACATACTCGATTTTCGCGTTGGGGTGGCTGCGCAGGTATTGGGGGATGAATTTCGAGAAGAGCGCGAGCGAATATGTGGGCGACGACCCCAGGCGCAAGGTGGCGCGCATGATGCCGGCCTCCTCGCGGCATTGGGAGAGGAGCCGCTCAAGGCGCTCGTCGATGTCTTTACAGCCTTCGTAGAACAGGCACCCCGCCTCGGTAGGCGACACGCCTTGCGCGGTGCGCACGAGCAGGGGAAATCCCAGTTCACCTTCGAGCTTGCGAATATGCTGGGACACCGACTGCGGCGTCACGAAATGCTTGGCGGCGGCTTTGGAGAGGCTCCCCAAGTCGACGACGTCGATGAAAAGCTTGCGCTCGCTGTCTTCCATGACTCCCCCTTGGCCCTGAGCAAAACAAGTGACTGACTTTTCGGTTATACGACGTGTCAGCCGAGATCGCCCCTTTGTCGTCCCAGCTCATACGGGTTTCAATATATCGCTTTAACCCCCATCAAACAACCCGCACTTCTCAGCGCACGTCCGCGGGACTAGATTGTCCTTAACGCATGCATATGGCATGCAAAAGCAGGCGAGGCATCTCGGGGGAGAGGCCAAGGGATTGAATCCCACCTGCGCGGTTTCATACGAAAGGGGATTTTTGTATGAGTGCTAACGTTTCTCGCCGCAATCTGCTCAAGGGTGCCGCCATGGGTGCCGTCGCCATGGGTGCCGTCACCGGTACCGCATTCGCTGACGCTCCTGCCGCCGATGTGCAGTGGGATGGCGAGTACGACGTCGTCGTGCTTGGTCTTGGTGGCGCTGGCGCAAACGCCGCCGTTGCCGCCTACGAGGAGGGCGCCACGGTTCTCGTCTGCGAGAAGGCTCCCGAGGGCGAAGAGCCCTGCAACACGAAGGCTTCCGGCCAGTTCGTGATTGCCACCGACGACGCTGACCAGCTTTACGGCTACTTCTCCAAGCTCATGGGCAAGTTCCAGAACTGGGACGAAGAGGCCCTCATGGGTATGTGCGAGGGCGCTGCCGGCAACTGGGACTGGATGATCAACACCCTGGGCGCCGACCCCGAGCTCGTGTGCCCCGAGGTCAGCCCTGCCGATCAGCCCGACAAGTTCCCGATGGAGGCCCATCAGAAGGACGCCTGGGTTCTTACCGACAACGCTTGGGGCCTGGGCCGTGCCGGCTATGTGTATCACTGGAACGAGTTCCCCGAGATTCCCGAGTCTGAGCACTGCCTGTGCCTGACTGCCTCGGGCACCCGCTTTGACGCCAGCTACTACAACCTCTGCATGGCAGCCGTCAACGCTCGCGTTGACGACGAGAAGCTCACCGTGTGGAAGAGCTGCGCCGGCAAGCGTCTCATCACCGACGAGGCTGGCGCCGTGATTGGTGTCGTTGTCGAGAAGGACGGCGCCGAGCTCAACATCAAGGCCAACGGCGGTGTGTGCCTGTGCACCGGCGGCTTTGAGGCCAACAAGGACATGATTGCTGGCTTCACGCAGCTGCCCTATACGTACCTGCAGGCCGGCACCACCAACACCGGCGACGGCATCAAGATGGCCCAGCAGGTGGGCGCCGAGCTGTGGCACATGTCTAACGTCTCCGGCTACATGTGGACCTACCAGAACCCGAACCTGACCACGACTCGCTTCGGCGGCGCATCTGCCAAGAACGGCATTTACGCTGGTCTTGACGGCTCGCGCTTCCAGAACGAGCAGGCTGCCACGCGCCATGGCCGCATCTCCATCGGTGGCCGTTGGATTTCCACGCCCATGCCCCTGCCTGCATACCTCATCATCGACTCCACGCACATCGCCGACGGCCCCATGACCAACGGCTTCAGCGCTGACAACCAGGCCGAGATTGAGAGCGGCCTCATCCTCTCCGGCGACACCATCGCCGACCTGTCCCAGGCCATCCGCGATGCTGGCGACGCTCCCGACTTCAACGCCAACGGCGAGCTCGACAAGGCTCTGGAGAAGTACAACAAGCACTGCCACGCCAACGACAACCAGGGCGAAGAGGACGACTGGGGCCGTATGTGCACCGTGCCCGTTGAGACCGGCCCCTTCTATGCCCTGAAGATCGGCCCCACGCTGTTCAACACCCAGGGTGGTCCTCGCCGCAACGGCAAGGCCCAGGTCATCGGCATCGACGGCCTGCCCATCGAGGGCCTGTTCGAGGGCGGCGAGATGGGCTCCGTCTTCGCCGACATGTACAACGGCGGCGGCAACCTCTCCGAGACCATGGTCTTCGGCCGCTATGCTGGCCAGAACGCCGCTAAGCGTGCTCAGGGCACCTTCGAGGGCGCCACTGAGAAGGCCATGACCCACCAGGAGAAGCTCGACGCCGAGGCTGCTGCAGCCGCAGGCGCCGCCTCTGAGCTGACCGGCGACTACGCCGACGGCACCTACGAGGGCTCCGGCCAGGGCTACGGCGGCAAGATCACCGTGTCCGTGACCGTTGAGGGCGGCAAGATTTCTGGCTGCGAGGTCGTGGAGTCCTCCGAGACCGCCACGATCGGCGAGCTGGCCCTGCCGACCTACTGCGAGGAGGTCGTGGGCGTCGAGAACCTCGACGACATCGACATTGCCTCCGGTGCCTCCAACACCCTCAAGGGCTTCAAGGCTGCCGTCCAGGACGCCCTGTCGCAGGCGAAGTAAGTACGCGGCCGGCTAGGTTTGTTCGTGTCGCACCTGTTCTTCTAGGTTAGAATTGGCGGAGTGCCTGGGTAACCGGGCACTCCGTTTTTTATTGGATGAGGAGAGGCATGAACGTCACGGTATATCTCGGTGCAAGCGAAGGAAACGACCCGTCGTTTACCACCGCTGCTTATGAGCTCGGGGCTTGGATTGCGCGTGCGGGACACACGCTTGTATACGGTGGCTCCAAGGTGGGTCTCATGGGCAAGCTCGCCGGCGGCGCCCTTGAAGCCGGTGGAGACGTGATCGGCGTCGAGCCTCAGTTCTTCATCGACGCTTGTGTGCAGTACGACAACCTCACACAGCTCATCGTTACGCCCGATATGACCACGCGCAAGACCAAGATGATTGAGCTTGGCGACGCCTTTGTCGCGTTTCCCGGCGGCACGGGCACGCTTGAGGAGATTGCCGAGGTTGCCTCAAAGCTCTCGCTTGGCCATCTTGACGTGCCGTGCATCTTCTACAACCTCAACGGCTACTACGACAACCTCGAGTCGTTCTTCGAGCACATGATCGATTGCGGCCTTTCCACGCCCGAGAGGCAACGGCGGATTCATTTTGCCCGCAGCCTTGAGGAGATTGAGGCGCTCATCGGCGCATAGTCGCGCCTTCATGCGCAGATTCGGCCAAGCAGTTTTACCAGCTCATGGCAAGCCCCTTGTACGCGCTACAATATACCGTCTGAGAAAATCGCACGGTGTATGACGGACTTGCCCGTCGCTGCAAGAAAGGACCCCCATGTCGAGCTTGGCCGACGAAATCTCCTCGCGTCGCACTTTTGCCATCATTTCGCACCCCGACGCAGGTAAGACCACCCTTACCGAGAAGCTTCTGTTGTACACGGGCAGCATTCAGACGGCCGGCTCGGTCAAGGGCAAGAGCTCTTCCAAGCATGCGGTGTCCGACTGGATGGACATCGAGAAGGCGCGCGGCATTTCCGTCACCTCCTCGGTCCTGCAGCTCAACTACAACGGTATTTGTGTCAACATCCTCGACACCCCTGGCCACCAGGACTTCTCCGAGGACACGTACCGCACGCTCATGGCAGCCGACGCAGCGGTCATGGTGATTGACGCCGCAAAGGGCGTCGAGGCGCAGACCAAGAAGCTGTTCCGCGTGTGCACCCTGCGCCACATCCCGATCTTCACTTTTGTCAACAAGCTCGACCATGAGAGCCGCGACCCGTTCGAGCTCATGGAGGAGATCGAGACGGTGCTGGGCATCGGCACCTATCCCATGAACTGGCCCATCGGCAACGGCCGCAACTTCCGCGGCGTGTTCGATCGTCAGAGCCGTCATGTGCTCGCGTTTGAAGGCGCGGGCAACGCCAACGCCACCAAGAAGGTTGCCGAGATCGAGGCCGAGCTGGGCGACGCCTCTCTTGACGACCTTATCGGTGCCGAGAACCACCGCAACCTCATGGACGACATCGAGCTGCTCGATGGCGCTGGTGACGAGCTCGACCTCGACGCTGTGGCGCGCGGCAAGCTTTCGCCCGTCTTCTTCGGCAGTGCCCTTACCAACTTCGGCGTCGAGCCGTTTCTGCGCGAGTTCCTGCGCCTGTCGCCGAGCCCCCAGCCCTACACCGACAAGCTTTCCGGCGAGCTGGTGCCGCCTACGCGCGAGGACTTCTCCGGCTTCGTGTTCAAGATCCAGGCCAACATGGACAAGAACCACCGCGACCGCATCGCTTTCGTGCGCATCTGCTCGGGTCGCTTTGAGCGCGGCATGGACGCCTGGCACATGCAGGGTAACCGCAAGCTCAAGCTCGCCTCGGGTACGGCCCTTATGGCCGATGACCGTGCCACGGTGGACGAGGCGTACGCCGGCGACGTCGTGGGCCTCTTCGACCCGGGCATCTTCTCGGTGGGTGACACTGTGTGCGCGGGCAAGCAGCGGGTGGAGTACCCTGAGATGCCCACCTTCGCCCCCGAGCACTTTGCGCGAATCTCCCAGGTAGATACCCTCAAGCGCAAACAGTTCGTCAAGGGCATGGAGGAGCTCGCCCAGGAAGGCGCCGTGCAGATTTTCCGCGAGGTGGGCGCCGGTATGGAGAGCGTCATCGTGGGCGTCGTGGGCGTGCTCCAGCTTGAGGTGCTCGAGCAGCGCCTGGAGTCGGAGTATCACGTTCGCGTGCGTCGCGAGGGTCTGCCCTACACTGAGATTCGCTGGATTCTCAACAAGCCCGACGAGATCGACCTCTCCTCGCTCAGCCTTACCCGCGGCACTGCCAAGGTCGAGGACATGCGCGGCAACAAGCTGCTGCTTTTCACCACCGCGTGGAACGTGGACTACATCGCCGAGCACAACCCCAAGCTCAAGCTTTCCGAGTTCGGCAACGTGACGTTCTAGTCTGGTCGTACATATATATGACATGAAGCGGCGGGCTATACCGATGAGTATGGCCCGCCGCTTTTTTGTTGGTATATAGCTGGGGTAACGATGCGAAGGGAGGGGTTAGCCGCTGTGTTTACAAGGCGGTGTGCGAGCCCCGCAAGTCGTAGGTGGCGACTGCCTTCTTGAACGCCTTGTAGTGATTGACGTTGTGTGCGTCACTGGCGATGTAGTTGTAGCGCATGTCCTCGAACAGCTTGACGGCCGTCTTTTTGATTTTGCCGCCACCGAAGGAGAGCGTGCGTCCGCCATTAAGAAAGTCGGCCGAGGCCTGGAGCTTGCAGCCGTTGCGCATGAGGTCTGTCGCTAGGCCAGGGTTCTTTTGAATCGCCTTGTAGCGCTCGGGATGGGCAATGATGATGCAGTAGCCCCTGCCCTGTAGCTCATAGATAATGCGGTTGTATTCACGGAAGTCGATTTCGTTGGCATTGTCTTCGAGCTCAAGCAAAAACTCGTCGCTGCCGTCGAAGTGGAGCCTGTCGGCCCATTCGAGGCCCAGGCGCTTGAGCTTTGCGACGTTGACCTCAAAGCCCATCTGCAGAGGAAAGCCACCCGCCTTGCTCTTGAGCAGGTAAAACGCGCTCCACATTTTGTCAAAGTCAAAGTACGGTGAGCGGCAGTGCGGAGTGCACACAATAGAAGTGATGCCCGCATCCTTGGCGGCCTGCAGCATCTGCAGGCTCTCTTCAAGGGTGCGGGCACCGTCGTCTACTCCTGGCAAGATATGGCAATGGATGTCGCGCATCTGACCAGGCTCCGTGTGCTAGTTCTTAAAGCGGGTTCCGGTGGAGCGGGAGGACGTGTTGGAATGGGGTGTCGCAGGACGTGCCGTGTAGGCGGAATTGTCCTGGCGTGGTGCCGGTTCGCTCGAGCCATAGTACGCTCCGTAGCTGGAGCCGTAGTAAGAGCCGCCCTGATGCGTGCAGAAGTTCATGCAGGTGCCGATGAGGTTGGCGTCTGCCTTGCGGAGCTGCTCGCAGGCGTAAGCAATCTCGTCGCGACGGGCGAAGTTCTCGCGCACAACGAGAATCGTTGCATCGGCGTGACTGGCAAGCACTGCGGCGTCGATGAAGGCGTTGACGGGCGGGGTGTCGATGACGATGTAGTCGAACATCTCTTCCATCTGCGTCAGGAACGACTGGAAGCGCTTCGAGGCAAAGATGTCGGCCGGGTTAGGGATGCTCGGCTCAATGTCGATGATGCTGAGGCTTTGCACGGGCGTGGGCGTGAGGACCTCATTCAGCTGCGCCTGTTTGGAGAGCAACGAGAAAAGGCCTGCCTTGGGATGCAGGTTGTAGCGGGAGGCAACCGAGCGGTTGCGCGTGTCACAGTCGACGACGAGGGTGCGCTTGCCGCTTGAGGCCATGGCCTGGGCGAGGTTGCAAGCCACTGCCGTTTTTCCTTCATTGGGAGTGGCTGAAGTGATGACGATAGACTTCACCGGCCTGTCCATGCTTGCAAAGCGAATGTTTGCCAGCAGGGTGGTAGCTGCATTTTGGGTAGTCGCAATATTGTGGGCGTAGCTGCCGTTCTTTTGCTTTGCCATTGCTTTAGCCCTTCTTTACTGCGGGGAATTGGCCGATTACGGGGATGCCAAGAAGCCTCTCGACCTCATCGGAGTTGGAGACGCGCGTGTTGAGCATGTCCATGAGCACGACGATGGCAATCGCGAGGAAAAGGCCGGCAAGGAAGGCCACGGCAACATACATGGGGCGGTTGGGACCGCTCGGATTGCTGGGGGTAGCCGCCTTGTCGACGACGTTGACGCTGCGCACGTCCATGACCTGCTGGGCAACGGTGGAGACCTCAGAGGCGATGGCGTTAGCGACGTCAGCGGCCTGCTGGGGGTCCTTGCCCGTCACGGAAAGGGTGATGACGCGCGTAGTGGTCTGGCTGTTGACGGAGACCTTGAACGCGTTGAGGTTCTCAAGCCCGAGGTCCTCGGCTGCGCCATTCATAACGCGGTCGGACTTGATAAGGGCGGCGATGTCGTTGCTCACGAGCTGGCTGGCGTTCAGCGTGCTGTTAAGGTTCGCGCTGTTGTCGGACGTGTTTTCGGCGAGAACGTAGAGGCTCGTCGTGGCCGTGTAGGTGTTCGACATCATCGTGTAGCAAACGCCTGCTGCAGCGATTGCACACACGATGGGAAGCGCAATCACCAAGAAGAGGTGGCGCTTGAGAAGATGAAGAAGCTCAAGTAGTGTCATGTTCCTGCCTGTCTCTATGCTCTCGTGCCTGGTATGTGCCAAGTGTCATGTATGCCGAACTTACTAGTATAAGACGTTGGACGCGCGTTATCTACGCCATCCGAATACCATTGAGAATGAACATATGCTGAATCGACTTCTACCAGGTAACTTTTACATACTCCTGCTTGAGTGGCAGGTGAGGTAGATGAGCTGGCGGTCGCGGGCGAGGTCCTTCACGAAGTCGAGCGCCTCTCCGAGGTGACGGTCGTCGAGGTTGACGAAGGGGTCGTCGAGGATGATGAAGGGCTGGGCCCCCTCAAAGAGGGCATCGCCGAGCGCCATGCGCATGCAGAAGGCGATAACGTCGGAGTAGCCCTGGCTGAGCTCGCCGATCTCGTGCGTGCGCCCCTGCTGGCGGATGACGGCGCCGGTCGTCTCGTCCACGGCCACGCCTGAGGCGGCGATGCCGCTGAACCGCTCGATGTAGGAGGCGAAGCTCTTTTCCACGGCCTCGCTGTCGGCCTGGGTGGCGGGGCCGTAGGGCGGGGGACCGTAGGTGGCCACGAGCTCGCGGAGCTGCGCGCGCACGGCGTCGAGCTTGGCCTGGACCACGGGATAGCGTGCGGCTGCGCCAGCGAGGTTCTCGGCAAACGCGCGGCTCACTTTTTGGACGGGCCAACCGTGCCGTGCGCACACCTGCTCGAGGTTGCGTTGCGCCTCCTCCTTGCAGGCCGCGTTGGTTCCCTGACCCGAATCTGCGGCGGCGAGCATGCGCTGCGCTTCCTGATAAGCGCTCACGGTGCCTGCGAGGTTCGAAAGCAGGGCACTTGCGTTTGCGGGGCTCGCGTTGTCGTAGTACGGCGAGAGGAACTGTACCAGCCTGCTTTCGAGCTCGGTTGCGCGTGCGGCTCTCTCGGCGGCCTGGGATGCGGCCGCGTCGCGGGTGTTCGTGAGGCGCTCGTAGGTCTTCATGTTTGTCTGGAGGGTCATGAGGCCCTGCTGCGGGTCGTCTCCGGAGATGTCGTACCGTGCGAGGAGCTCGTCGAGCTCGCTGCGCAGGGGAGCGGCCTCTTCCTCAAGTTCCTCGGTCCGCATGCGGCCGCGCTCGGCGCGTTCGGTGAGTCTCACAAGCTCTGTCTTGAGGCGCTCGATGGTGTCGACAGCCGTGGCGGGCTCAACCTCGCGCGCATAGGTCGAGGTGAATGCCTTCGCCTGCACCTCGAGGCCCTGGGCCTTGAGCTCGGCTTCGGTTGCCGCCTCATCGGTGCGCCGGTGAGCGCCCGACTTGCCCAGGACAACGAGGAGCAAGGCGATGATGAGGGCGCAGGTGCCTGCGATGGCCACAACGATGCCGGGAACGGGCAGGTAGAGTGCCACGGCAATGACGAGGCCGACGGCAAGCAGCGCCGCCCCTGCTCCGGCGAGCACCTTGGCGACGACCGCGCTGGCCCCCTCGGCGGCACCGAGCTGCGCCGTGTCGAGACCGCGCGTTGCCTGGGCGCTGGCAAGCAGGCCCCGGCAGCGGCGGATGTCGTCGTCGGTGGGGATGCCGGCTTTGAAATAGTTCTGCAGCATGGTGAGGCGCTGCTCGTCCTGGTCGCTGAGGTTTTGGCTTTGCAGGGCGCCGCGAATCTCGTTGAGCCTGGAGATGAGCTCCTGGCAGCGTGCGAGCTGCTCGGAGGTGGGCAGGCCGTCTTTGAACGTGGCTTGGAGTTCATCGAACTTGGCTGCCTCGACCGCGTCGATGCCATGGACGTCCTGCTGGGCTCGCACCTGCGTGAGTTCGGTTAGAACCCGCTGGTAGGAGTCGATTTCATCCATGCTGGGCAGACCCGTCGTGAAACGCTGGGCGCTGCGGGCCACGAAGTCGCGCACGGCCTGCAGCTCCTGGGTCTGCGCCTGCGCCTGGTCGGCGGCGCGGTCGATCTTGTCGAGCGCGGAGGTCAGCTCGTCGGGCGGCACGTTGCTCGGCTTGTCGTTGCCGAAGAGCCCCTCGATGCGGGCGAGCTCGTCGGCGTACTCGCGGCTGCGGTGGCAAAGATCTGCATGCCTGGCGGAAACCTGGTCGGAGGCCGCGGGGCTCGGGGCGTCTTGCGAAGCCGTGGGGGCACCCGTGAGCTTGGCGAGCATGCGCTGCGTGGGACGCGTGTGCGGGCCGGAGAGGCGTGCCACATAGGTGCTGCGCTCGAAGGAATCGGCGTCCAGGCCAAAGACCTTGAAGCCAAGGTCGTCTTCGAGCTCGCGCACGCGCTTGCCGCTGGCCAGGTCGTACACGGCGAGGAAGTCGTCGCGCGACGTGGCGGCGAAGGCGCGCTCGACGCGATAGGAGCCCGCCTGCCCCTCAAAGACCATCTCTCCGCCGTATGCGCCACCCTGCCAGGGGCGATAGCGCTCGCGAAGGTCTTGGCGACCCATCTGGACAGCCTCGTCGTCGAAGCCGTAGAACATGGCGCGCACGAAGTTTGCAAGCGTGGTCTTGCCCACGCCGTTGGCGGCCTCAATGACATTGAGGCCTGGTTCGAAGTCGAAGTCTTGGTCGTGGAGCTTGCCGAAGTTGGCGATGTGGCAGCTCACGAGGCGAGTGAAGGCGCCCTTGGTCGCGCCGGCATGGGGCGCCTTCGTGGAATGGCTTCCCTCGGGTTGAAACGCCTCGGCAAACCCGGCGCCTGGGAGGTCTAGCCGGTGGATGGGGCCCGCTGTCGTACGCTCGCCGTTTTGCAATGTGTGCTCCTCGAAAGAGGTGGGATTCTGTCTTGCCAGGTGTGCAACATTCGCGTAAAAGCATACCATTGCAACGCCCGATTTTAAATCTCCGAACGTGCGAAGGATGGCAAATGACCTGCCAAAAGTCTGACAGTTCGACTCTTTGCGGTAAAGCTGGCGCATCGAGCGACGAGCCGGTGGCCGCTGTGTGTGAGGCGCCTGCCGCAAAGCCCCCCGAGCCCATCGACGTCTACGATGCCGACCGTCGGCCGACGGGCCTTGTGATCGACCGACGTTCACAGCGCCTGGGTCAGGGCCAGTACATGCTGTACGCCATCGTAGTGGTGTGCGACGTACAGGGTCGTATGCTCATCACGCGCCGCGCGCTCGACAAGGCGTGGGCGGCAGGCTGGTGGGAGGTGCCGGGCGGCGGCGTGTGCGCCGGAGAGACCACCCGCGACGCCGCCATTCGCGAAGCGGGCGAAGAAGTGGGGCTTGATCTCACGCGCGGTACGCTCGAGCTGCTCTGGTCCTATCGCAACGACGACCCGGGATACTCGGACAACTACTTCGCGGACATCTACCGTGCCACGTTGGACTTTTCCGCTGCCGATGTGCACCTGCGCGAGCGCGAGGCAACCGACTTTGCGCTTGCAAGCTGGGACGAGGTGCGCGAGCTTGCCCGGCAGGGGCGATTTCTGCATTACGAGCGCCTGGCGCGTGCGCTGGGTCGCGAGGACGAATAAGGGTGCACACATGCGTTTGCTCCGCCGTTGACATAATTATTGCGAGATTGTTACGCGCCTTGTGCTAGAGTGGCCCGCATGAATACGCAGACTCTTACGAGCGAGGCCGCTGAGCAGCCCGCCATCACACATGAAACCGATGACCGTCGAGACCACATCCTCGAGGTTGCCATGGAGCTTTTCTCGCAGAAAGGCTTTGCCGGCACCTCGATGAGCGCCATCGCGCGCAAGGTGGGCATCGACCAGTCCACCATGTACTACTGGTTCAAGAGCAAGGAGCACCTGCTCGACGAGATCGTGAGCCTGCACGGCAAGACCGTCGAGTATGCCCAGCTCATGAGCGGTATGGACGGGTCGTGGTCGGCCCGCCTGTACGCCCTGGTCTATCACGACGTGCTCAACCTGTGCCTGCTGCCCGTGGACTTCTACGAGCTCGAGACCGCAGCCGGCAAGGACCGCTCGCGTTTCGGCGGCTTCTTCGACAACTACCACAGCCTGGCGGCCATCATCCGCTCCCTTGTGGAAGGCGGCATTGCGGCGGGGGAGTTCGAGCATCCCGACCCCTGGAGCTGCACCTTCAACATCATGGTGTGCGACGAGGGTCTGCAGCATCGCTATCACCAGGGCAAACAGGGCAAGCGCCTCTTCAACGACGGCTCGTCCCCCGAACACATTGACTGCTCGGCTGAGTCCTACGCTCGCATGGGCGCCTTCAACGCCCTCAGCTGCCTCACGGGTTCGGGCAAGGTCATCCAGAAAGCCCACGATGAAGCCTCTTCCCACGGCTGGCTCGAAAGGTAACATGCCGCTCTGCCGAGGCTTTGACAGCTGGGCGAAATGAGGCTGGACACTACGCAAACATGCGGTGTTTTTGATTGGCGGTGCGGGCGAGGGCAACACGTGGGTGCGTATAATCCGCTCGAAATGCCGGCGATTCGGCGGTTTTGGTAGAGCGGAGGGTGAAGATGGCATCGCTTGTTCCTGAAGGCACGTCCCTTGAAGAGGTGCGAGAGGTCTTCTCGCGCGATCGGTTTGCCAGCGAGGCTTGTGGGTGCAGGATCGTTGACTTCGCGCCTGGTCATGCGGTGTGCGAGTTTGAAGTGGGGCCGCAGCACCTCAACGGCATGGGGTCTGTCATGGGCGGCGCGATTTTTACGCTTGCCGATTTCGCCCTCGCTGTTGCCTGCAACGTGGGCGAGGAGCCGACGGTATCGGTTTCCAACACCATTGAGTTCCTCAGCTCTCCGAGGGGCACGCGGCTTACGGCTGTGTGCGATGCCGATAAGTCGGGTTCGTCCCTGGGCTTTTATACCTGCGACGTGCATGACGACCTGGGCCGCCACGTGGCCTGCATGACGGCGACGTGCTTCCGAAGGCCTGCGTAGGGCTTGCTGTTTCCCCAGCTTACGAGCCATCAACAAATCTATGATGGCTCAGAAAAAGACCTGCCTATACACGTGCGCGCCTCTGCGATAGCGTGAGGTACATCAGCAGCCGATGCGGTGTATCCAAACGGGGAAGGCGGGGTTTGTATGGCAGCTCAGGTGTCTCGTAGGGCGTTTATGGCCGGGGCGGCGTTCGCGCTTGCGGGTGGGGCGCTGTCAGGTTTGACTGGATGCGGCGAGGAACCCGGCCTCAAGGCGGCTCTGCTCGACACAGGCGAGCTTGTCTTTACCGACTCGCTTGGCAAGCTTTCTGGCAAGGTGGAGAAGAGCTGGCCGCTCGACGAGAGCGAGGCCTACTCCTACACCGACCGCGCCCCTTGGCATGAATCCGCGCGTAAGGTGACTTCGGTGCGCTTCGATGTGGCCGTAAAGCCCGCCTCGTGTGCCTGGTGGTTCTCTGAGCTTGAGACGTGTCGGAGCATCGACCTTACGAACCTCGACACCTCGGCCTGCACGAGTATGGAGGGCATGTTCTCATATTGCCCCAAGGTGGGATCGCTTGATCTCTCGACGCTCAACACCGCGGCATGCACGAGCATGACCGGCATGTTTGCCGGTTGCAGCGGCCTTGCCAAGCTCGATGTGTCGGGCTTTGACACGGCGATCCTTGCGAGCCTCGACTCGGCGTTTTACGGTTGCAGCTCGCTTGAGGCACTCGACCTGTCTTCCTGGCAGACGGGTCGCGTCACCACGATGGCCAACATGTTCTCGGGTTGCGCCGCGCTTGTCGGCCTTGAGTTTGGAGAGGGCTTTTCCACCCCTGAGGTGACGGACATGTCGGGCATGTTCAATGGCTGTCGCAACCTCTCCGGCATTGACGTCTCCGGCTTCGACACCTCGAAGGTTACCCTGACGACTTCGATGTTTGAGAAGTGCTCTGCACTCGAGTCGCTCGACGCCTCGTCGTTTGACACCTCGCAGGTCACCAATATGCGCGGCATGTTCCGCGACTGCTCTTCTTTGACCGAGCTTGACCTCTCCTCGTTCGCCACCGCGCAGGTCATGAACTTCTCCAACATGCTTCGCGACTGCAAGGCGCTGAAGACCGTTAATGTGTCGTCGTTTGACACGAGCCGCGCCACAGACATGAACTATATGTTCTACGGGGACGAATCGCTCGAATCGCTTGACCTGGACAACTTCGATACGTCGCGCGTTGCCACCATGGAGTCGATGTTCGAGGGCTGCTCGAGCTTGACCGAGCTCGATATCTCCGGTTTTGACATGAGCAACGCCTGGGACACGCGCTCGCTGTTCAAAGACTGCTCCAACCTCTCCAAGCTCGAGCTGGGCGAGTGGAACCTCGCAAAGGCGGAGGACTTCGGCAACATGTTCGCGGGCTGTGACAAGCTTTCTGCCGCGTTTATCGAGGAGCATGCCCCTGAGCCCATCGACTACGATTCGTAAGGCGTCACTCGCGTAATCTTCCAAAGGAAGCCTTGACCAGGTGAAAAGCGCTGCGGATAGCGCCATGGGGTAGCCCAGATGCCTGGTTCTATTGCGAGCCGCGCGTTTGGCGACCTTTAGTAGCGGAAAGAAACCCACAGGCTATGCCTGTGGTGGGTGGGTGGTTCCGCCCGGCTGGGTTTGGGTGATAGAGAAAAGGCTTCCGTCCCATAATTGTCCTGCCG
>UQBS01000002.1 GCA_900539345.1 uncultured Coriobacteriaceae bacterium
CAGTCCAAGCGGGTATCGCGTGCAGGCCTGGGTTTGGTTCAGGCGCAGTTCCGCAACGGCCCAATGGTCTGAAACGCCCCAACGGCCCACTTCGCGTGAGGGCGTAACCGTCCGAGGTCGTGGGCATGGTTCGGGCGCAGTTCCCCTGTGTTTTCTGCCAGAGCATGTCCCAGTCCAAGCGGGTATCGCGTGCAGGCCTGGGTTTGGTTCAGGCGCAGTTCCGCAGCGGCGCAGCCGCGAGGACTGTCTGAGCACTGAACCAAACCCAGGCCGGTATTGCCGCTACCCCTTCCGCTGGGCCTCCATGATCAGCATTTGCAACCTGTTCTCCACGTTGGCAAAGCTCGTGTCGGGGTCGTAGTCCAGGGCAAGGATGTTTGCCTGGGGGTACAGCTCCTTCAGACGCTTCACGATGCCGCGGCCCACCACGTGGTTGGGCAGGCAGCCGAAGGGCTGCAGGATGATGAAGTTGTTCACACCGTGCGCCGCATGGTGCATGATCTCGGCGGGGATGAGCACGCCCTCGCCGGCGTCGAAGGTGTGGTGAATCACCTGGTCGCTGGCGCGCGTTACGTCGCGCAGGCGTGGCGGTCGCTCGTAGAGGGGGTGTGCGCAGGCGATGCGGTCGCAGGCGTCGTGAGCCAGGTCGAAGATCTTGTTTGCCACGCGCCACCAGGCCTTTTGTAGCACGGGCTCGTCGAGCTTGTACTCGCGCACCTGGGCGTCCATGTAGAAGTAGGTCTTCTGGATGACGTCGCTCATCTTGGCCTCGACGATTTCCATGCCGTTGCGCTCCAGGTAGAGCTCGATGTCGCGGTTGGCGCCGGGGTGGAAGTTGAGCAGGTACTCGCCCACGATGAGCACGCGCGGGCGGGGACGCGAGCGGTCGTAGGGCACCTTGTTCATCTCGGCGATTGCGCGCTTGAAGCCTCGCTCGCAGCCCGGCACGCCGCCTGAGCGCATTCCGTCGATGATGTAGTCCATGCCGCGCTCGAACGCTGCGTCGGCGGTGCCCGCTGCCAGCTCGTAGGGGCGGATCTTGCGCAGCAGCTCCTCGAGGGCGTCGATCATGGGGAGCATGGTCACGATGCGCACCGAGCCGCCCAGGCCGAAGGTGTAGCCGGGCTGGATGTTGTGCGAGTCCTCGTCGTCGTTGCTTACGATGGGGATGTAGTCGTAGCCTGCGTCGTCAAGCGCCCGGCGCAGGAGCGCCACGTAGTGCGTGAGGCGGCAGTCGCCCACGTACTTGGCCATGGCGATGGCAATCTTATGCGTGTCGTACTTGCCCGATTCCACTGCCGCCAGCGCCTCGCCGATCACGATCTGCGCCGGGAAGCAGATGTCGTTGTGCACGTACTTTTTGCCCAGGCGAATGGCCTCCTCGCGGCCTACCTCCAGGGGTGCCGCCTTGAACTTGGTGCCTGCCATGGCGGCCGCCATGATGCGCGAGAACGCGTGTGAGGTGTTGGGCACGAGGATGGTCTTGTCGGAGTCGTCGCGCGTGAACTTGCGCGGGTAGGGATCGCCCAGCTCATGCACCTCAAGCGGGATGCCAGCGGCGCGGCGCATGGCCGTGGTCTGAATGAACGACTGCACACGGATGCGCAGGGGGCCCGACACGTCTGACTCGTCGAGCTTCACCACGAGCGGCACCTTGCCTGAAATCTCGTGCATGAGCCTGCAGATCTCGTCGGTGAGGTAGGCGTCGTGACCGCAGCCGAAGCTTACGAGCTGCACGTACTCCAGGTTCTCGTCGCGTGCCGCGATCGTGGCGCAGGAGAGCATGCGCGCGTGGTAGTTGTTCACGATGTCGATGATGGAGTGCGACAGGTCCACCTCGTCCACGCCCGGTACCGCGTCGGCGCACACCACGGGGATTCCCTCGTGGCTGAAGAGCTCGGGCAGGCCGTGGTGGACGAGCGGGTCGTTGTGATAAGGGCGTGCGGCGAGCACTACGGCGTAGGTGCCGGCCTTCTTTGCCTGCTCGATCACCACGGCGCCGCGTGCTTGCAGGGCTGCCGAGAAGCTCTTCTGCGCGGCGTCGCCCTGGGCCATGGCGGCCAGGCAGGTCGCCTCGTCGATGCCCCAGGCCTGGGCCATGTACGTGCAGAGTTGGCGTCTGCGGTCGGCCTCGGTGTGCCAGTGGAACAGCGGGTTCTCGTAGCGAGTGCCGCGTTCCTGGGGATTGTCGGAGTTGCGCACCACCATGGGGTAGCCCTTCACCACTGCGCACATGCTCTCGCTTGTGGCATGGGGGTTCTGGGGTTCGACCGTGGTGATCGTGGGCATGAAGATGAAGTCGACGCCGGCGGCCTCGAGCTTGCGGATGTGGCCGTGCACGAGCTTGGCGGGGAAGCACACGGTGTCGGAGGTGACGGCGGGCAGGCCCTCCTCGTACATGCGGCGTGTGGAGGTGCCGCTCACGCGGACCTCGAATCCCAGCGCCCGCCAGAACGTTTTCCAGAAGGGCAGCGTGTCCCAGTAGCTGAGCACAAGCGGGATGCCCACGACCTTGCCCTGAGCCCCGCGCAAGGGTTTGACCTCGTAGTCGCGGCAAAGAAGCTTCAGGCGCTCGTCGAAGAGGTTGGGCGCGTCCTTGCGCTTGGCGCTGGCCGCCGTGCCGTCGAGGTCGGCGCCGCGTGAGCAGCGGTTGCCGGTGACCCAGGAGGTGCCGTTGGAGAACTCCACGACCGTGCGTGCGCAGTGGTTGGCGCAATGGGGACACACGTTGTTCGCCGTGCGGGTGTACCAGGGCGAAGTCGCGCGCGGCGCGGCGCCTGTTGGTATCGTGCCGTCGTCGAGGGCGTCGATGCCGATGAAACCGGTCTTCCATTCGCCGCTGATGGCGCCGTCATGGCCCACTTGGCGCTCCACATGGTCGCGCGTGAGCAGGGCGGCGCCGAGTGCGCCCATGAGCTCGGGATAGGGGGCGCGGGTGACCTCGCGGCCCACGTACTTCTCAAAGCTGCGCAGCACGGCGTCGTTGCGGAACGTGCCGCCCTGCACCACGATGTGCTCGCCGAGCTTGTCCATGTTGGACATGCGGATGACCTTGGTGAAGACGTTCTCCACGATGGAGCGGCACAGGCCCGCCATGATGTCGTCGGCGGTCTTGCCCGCCTGCTGTTCGCTGACGATGGAGCTGTTCATGAAGACGGTGCAACGCGAGCCCAGGTTGGCCGGGCTCTTGGAGGCGAAGGCATGGGCGGAGATCTGCTCCACGGGAATGTGCAGCGTGGCGCCGAAGCTTTCAAGGAAGCTACCACAGCCGCTCGAGCACGCCTCGTTCACGGTGATGTTCGTGACGATGCCGTGGTCGAGCCAGATGGCCTTCATGTCTTGCCCACCGATGTCGAGGATGAACGACACCTCGGGGGAGTAGAGCTTGGCCGCTTGCGCATGGGCCACGGTCTCGACCACGTGGCAGTCGGCGCCCAGGGCGCGGGCGCACAGCTGCTCGCCATAGCCGGTGGTGCCTACGGCGCGGATGACGAGCTTGGCGTCGGCCTTCTCAAAGATCTCGCGCACCTCAAGCAAGGCGCGGCGTACGACCTCGAGCGGTTCGCCCTCGTTCGAGGCGTAGAAGGAGTGGATGAGGTGGGCGTCGTCATCCATCAAGACGAGCTTGGTGGTGGTGGAGCCGCAGTCTATCCCCAGGTAGGCATAGGTGGTCGATCCCGGCACGGGATCTGCGTGGGGACGCTGCGCCAGGCGGTGGCGGGCCCTGAAACGCTGCAGCTGCGTCTCGTCGGCAAAGAGGGGTTCCAACTCGGCGAGGGAGTCGGTGCGACGACCCTTGAAGGTGGCGAGCGTCTCGATGCACGAGGCGGCGTCGAAGGTGCGGGGATCGTCGGCGAAGAGCGCGGTCAGCGACAGCGCCGCTCCGAAGGCGACGATCGTCTCGGGATGCTCGGGCACGACGGTCTGCTCGTCGGTGAGGCCCAGGCGCTCCTGGAAGACGCGCACGAGCACGGGGTTGAACGTGCACGGGCCGCCCTCGAAGATGACCGGGGGCTCGAGCTCACGGCCCTGCGCCAGGCCACCGATGGTTTGCTTGGCGATGGCATGGAAGCACGAAAGTGCCAGGTCTTCCTTGGGCACACCGCGGTTGAGCAGGGGTTGGATGTCGGTCTTGGCGTATACGCCGCAGCGACCTGAAATGTCGTGGACGCAGGTGCCGCGCTCGGCAAGCGCGTTGAAGTCGCAGGATTGCGTGTCGAGAAGCGAGGCGATCTCGTCGATAAAGGCGCCGGTGCCGCCCGCGCACGTGCCGTTCATGCGCATGTCCGAGACGCTGGTCTCGCCCGTCTTGGGGTCTTCCTGGAAGAAGACGACCTTGGCGTCCTGACCGCCTAGCTCGATGGCGCAGCGCACTTGCGGGTAGAGTTTGCGGATGGCGACGGAGTTGGCCACGACCTCTTGCACGAAGGGCAGATTGAGCTCCTCGGCAAGCACCTTACCGCCCGAGCCGCAGATGGCGGCACGGGCGGGCATCTCGGGTAGGCTTTGGGCGAGGGCGCCCAGCACCTCCTTGAGGCATGCCGCCTGGTTGGCGCCATGGCGGCGATAGTCGGTGTACACCACCTTGTCGCTGTGCGAATCCCATACGGCCGCCTTGACCGTGGTCGATCCCACATCGAGGCCGAGGAACAACCCGTTATCCTGATTGACCTGCATGTTTTCTATCTGCGCCATGCCTCTCCCACACTCCGTGCCCGTTTCTGGCTGAATGCACAATTATGCACATTTAAGCAGGTATACCCCATGGAGCGGCGATGGTTGCCACGCGTTGACCATTTTTGAGAGAAGTGGCATGGGGGTTCGGCACGGTTTATGGACAGCGATGGGCAAAGTGGGGTGCCTGGAAGGCGTGCGTGTTGCAAAAGGTAGAGATAAACGAAAAAAGGCTAGCTCCCGAAGGAACCAGCCTTTAAATTCAAGTGGTGCGGCGTACAGGATTCGAACCTGTGACGTTCTGATTCGTAGTCAGACCCTCTATCCAGCTGAGGTAACGCCGCGCAAGTGCAGGGGATATAATGCCTCAGTCACATGGTGTAGGTCAAGGATAAACTTTTGACATGGGCGAAGCTCACATTTCTGCCACATACAATGTACGGACTGTGATGGACTGTGGCCCCGCAATGCATTCAGCGCATGGTGGACTTCTACAGATTTGCCGAAGAGGGATTTTTTGACAGGCGTCGGATTCGTCGTGCCCTATACTTATCCCCCACGAGCGATCTGCATGGGTTCGGGTGGCGTCACACCGCGAACCTGGTCAGGACCGGGAGGTAGCAGCCATAAGCGGCCTCTGGCGGGTACCCGGACCTATGCAGGTCGCTTTTTTCGTTTGTGGTCTCACGAAGTGAGACGCCGGTATCAATTATACCGATAACCAAAGTCAAAATCTATGAATGACCCAAAGCCTTGAACAGGTGCAGTCGACGTGGTTATATACCGCATCGCACACGCAAGCCGTGTTGAAATCAGTCGAACACGATGCGCCGACATCCCCCAATGACGCATTCATGATCTGAAAGGACATGCACCATGAGCAAGCTTACCCGCCGCAACTTCATCACCTCCGCCGCTGCCTTGGCCGCCCTGGCCGCTGTGGGCGTCAACTTCGCCATCGCCGACGAGGAGAAGGCCGAGGACGCCTACAAGTTCGACAACGCCGATGAGGTCACGCTGGCCGACGACAAGAAGATCACCGTCGGCGCTTCTCCCACGCCCCACGCCGAGATCCTCAACGGCCCGGTCAAGGAGATCCTCACCGAGCAGGGCTATGAGCTCGTCGTGACCGAGTTCACCGATTACATCCTGCCCAACACCGCCACCGAGCAGGGCGAGGTCGACGCCAACTACTTCCAGCACGAGCCCTATCTCAAGAGCTTCAACGAGGAGAACGGTACCCACCTCGTGCCCGTGTGCGCCGTGCACTATGAGCCCTTCGGCATCTATCCCGGCAACGTTGCCACGCTTGAGGAGGTTTCCGACGGCGCCAAGGTCGCTGTGCCCAACGACACCACCAACGAGGCTCGCGCCCTGCTTCTTCTCGAGCAGGAGGGCCTGCTGAAGCTCAAGGACGGCGCCGGCGTCACCGCCACGACCAACGACATCGCCGAGAACCCCAAGAACCTGGAGTTCGTCGAGCTTGAGGCCGCCAACATCCCCAACGCCCTGCCCGATGTGGCCATCGCCTGCATCAACGGCAACTATGCCCTCGACGCCGGCTACACGGTGGAGGACGCTCTGGCCATCGAGGCCGCTGACGGCCTGGCCGCCAAGACCTACGCAAACGTCCTGGTTGTGCATGCCGGCAACGAGGAGGTCGCCAAGATCCAGGCCCTGAAGGACGCCCTGCTTTCTGAGAAGACCTACAACTTCATCCTCGACACCTTCAAGGGTGCCGTCCAGCCTGCCTTCACCATCGACGGCGAGGGCGCCGAGGCTGAGACCGCCGACGGCGCCGACAAGGCCGAAGCCGGCGCCCTCAAGGACGGCGAGTACACCGCCGAGGGCAAGGGCATCGGCGGCAAGGTGCCCGTGACCGTCAAGGTCGAGGGTGGCAAGGTCTCCGAGGTCACCGTTGGCGACAACTCCGAGACCCAGGGCATCGGCTCCAAGGCCATCGAGCAGCTGCCCGCCGCCATCGTCGAGGCCGGCGGCACCGAGGGCGTCGACGCCGTCTCCGGCGCCACCGTCACCTCCAAGGCCATCTTCACGGCCGTGGACGAGGCTCTTGAGCAGGCAAAGTAAGAATGAGGTTGACCACCGTCTTAGCGAGGTTCTTCGACTCGGCACCTTGCGTTTGATGGTTCGTATCAGCTTATGGGGCGCGGCGTATATCGCCGTGCCCCTTTTCGCGTATAGTTGCCCCGCCGCAGCTCGGGGCTCAAAAAGCATTCGAGCACATAGGGGAAGAGAGAGCCATGATTCAAATCGAACACCTTAACAAGGTCTTTGGGGAGGGCACCGACAACCCTCACCATGTCTTGCATGACATAGACCTCACCATCAACGACGGCGACGTCTTCGGCATCATTGGTTCGTCGGGTGCGGGCAAGTCCACGCTTGTACGCTGCCTCAACCTGCTGGAGCGCCCCTCGTCGGGCCGCATCATCATCGACGGACAGGACATCTCAGGCTACTCCGGCAAGAAGCTGCTCGAGCTGCGTTCTTCCATCGGCATGATTTTCCAGAACTTCAGCCTGTTCCAGCAGCGTACGGTGCTGGCCAACGTCATGTTCCCCCTCGAGGTGCGTGGCGGCATGCCCAAGGCGGACCGCGCCAAGCGCGCCCGCGAGCTTCTTGAGCTGGTGGGCCTGGCCGACAAAGAGGGCCACTATCCCAGCCAGCTATCCGGCGGTCAGCAGCAGCGCGTCGCCATTGCCCGCGCGCTTGCCAACAACCCCAAGATCATGTTGTGCGACGAGGCGACGAGCGCCCTGGACACCCGCACCACGGTGGGCGTGCTCGAGCTGCTTGGCAACATCAACAAGGAACTCGGTGTCACGATGATCATGATCACCCACTCCCTCGCGGTGGCGCAGAAGGCTTGCAACCGCATCGCCGTCATCGACGACGGCCGCATCGTGGAGGAGGGCCCCACGCAGGAGGTCTTCCGCAACCCGCGCAGCAAGGTCACGAAGGCCCTGCTCGCCTACGACTCCATCGTGACCGGCGGCGACGTCGTGCTCGACGACGTGAAGGAGGCCTAAGCCATGGACGAGATCGTATCCGTTGTCCAGACCTTTATCGACACCTACGGCAACCTCATGGCCAAGGGCGTGTGCGACTCCATCGTGATGACGGGCGTCTCGGTGCTGCTCGCCTATCTCGTGGGCGTGCCGCTGGGCGTCATCCTCGTGATCACGGCTAAGAACGGCCTGCATCCCAAGCCTGTCCTCAACGCCGTGCTCGGCTGGATTGTGAACGTGCTTCGCTCCATCCCCTTCATCATCTTACTTGTGTGCATCATCCCGTTCACGCGCCTGGTCGCTGGCACCTCGCTGGGCGTTCCCGGCGCCATCGTGCCGCTTACGGTGTGCGCTATCCCCTTTGTTGCGCGCATGGTCGAGCAGAGCCTGGCCGACATCGACGGCGGCCTGGTGGAGGCCGGCCAGTCGTTTGGAGCCAACACCTGGCAGCTTGTGACAAAGGTGTACCTCAAGGAGAGCCTGCCGTCGCTCATTCGCGGCGCGGCCATCACCTTCATCACGCTCTTCGGCTATGCGGCCATGGCGGGCTGCGTGGGTGCCGGCGGTCTGGGCGACATCGCCATCCGCTACGGTTACCAGCGCTACAAGGTCGACGTCATGATCGTCTCCGTCGTGCTGTGCGTTATCCTCGTTCAGGTTATCCAGTCGGTCGGCGATGTCATCGCCCGCAAGACGGACAAGCGCACGAGGTAAGTCTGGCCCCATGGTTTTTCGCGCCCCGCTGGCATTTGGTGCTGGCGGGGCTTTTTTATGCGACGACAAGGGGGCTGACGGGGTCTTGCCAGGTGGAACTGCCTGGATGCATAGGGGATTCTTCGTGCGGCGGCGTGTTGGCGGGAGGGTCTGCCGGGCAAGCTGGCCAGACGGCATACCACCTGTTCTCTACACTGTTTGGGGTTGAATGCCGTACACTTGTGGGCACCAAGACCGCGCACCGCACGCCCAAGGAGCTCGCATGGAGTCGTTGTATCGCAAGTACCGCCCGCAGACGTTTGAGAGCATGGTGGGACAGAAGCATATCGTCTCGACCCTGCAGAACGCCCTGACGGACGGGCGCATGGCTCATGCCTACCTCTTCACGGGCCCGCGCGGTACCGGCAAGACCACTACGGCGCGCCTTTTGGCCAAGGCCCTCATGTGCGAGGCGGGCGGCGGTGCCGCCACGGCGCACCCCGACGGCACGTGCGAGCAGTGCCAGGAGATTGCGCGTGGCACGCACCCCGATGTGTACGAGCTCGACGCCGCGTCGCGTACCGGCGTTGACAACGTGCGCGACGAGATCATCAACCGCGTCGCCTTTGCCCCCACGCAGGGCCGCTACAAGGTCTATGTGATCGACGAGGTCCACATGCTCACCACCGCGGCGTTCAACGCGCTGCTCAAGACGTTGGAGGAGCCTCCGGCGCATGTGGTGTTCGTGCTGTGCACCACCGACCCGCAGAAGATTCCCGAGACGGTGCTGTCGCGCTGCCAGCGCCTGGAGTTCCACCGCATTTCCGACGCCGACATCGCCGAGCGCCTTGAGTTCGTGTGTACCTCCGAGGGTTTCGAATACGACAGTGAGGCACTGGCCCTCGTCGCCCGCCATGCGCGCGGTGGCCTGCGCGACGCCCTGTCGACGCTCGAGACGCTCTCGGTGCACGGCCGCGGCACCGTGCGTGTGGAAGACGCCCGCGAGTTGCTCGGCGAAGTGGCCGACGACACACTTTCGGGCATGGCCGAGCTTGTGGCCGCCCGCGATGTGGCCGGGTGCTTCGCCCGCGTGGACGAGATGAGCTCGCGCGGCATGGACATTGAGCAGTACGTACGCGACTTCACGCGCCACATGCGCAACGTCTACGTGGCCGCTGTGGCCGGCAAGGGTGCACTGCGCGAGGCGGCGAGGCCCGAGGAGTTCGTGGCCCAGGCCGCCAAGTTCGGCGGGGCTGACCGCCTCGCGTACATTCTTGATTTGCTCGGCGGCCTCGAGGACACCCTGCGTACCTCCACTGACCAGCGCCTCGACTTTGAGGTGGCGCTCACGAGGATGGCGCGTCCTAAGGCCGATCTGTCGCTTGAGGCGCTTGCAGCCCGCGTGGAGGCGCTCGAGGCCGAGCTTGCGGCCGTGAAGGCGGGCGGGGTCGCGGTGGCGGCGAGTGCGCCTGTGGCTGCGACGCAGCCCGCTGCCGCGCCTGCTGGTGGTGCGGGCCGGCTTGGCGGCGGGGTAGCTGCGCCCACGGCCGGTGCGGGTCAGCCTGGTGGCGGGGTTGCTGGGCAGGCAGCCGGAAGCAAGCTTCCCTCGTTTGCCCGCATGCCGCAGCAGTCGGCCGCCGCCGCCCAGGTTGCTCCAGCGGCTCCTGCGCCTGCCACGCGCCCTGCTGCCCCCTCAGCGCCCGCTGGGCAGCCTGCTGCTCAGGCAACGGCGGCTCCCACGCCTGTTGCGCAGCATGCGGTTCCTCAAGCCCCGAGCGCCCCTGCTCAGGCCGGCGCCTCGCAACTGCCCTCGTTTGCGCGCATGCCGCAGCCTGGCGCCGCTTCGGCTGCTCCCACCGCTCCTCAACCTGCGGCTTCCCAGCAGCCGGCTGCCCCCGCGGCTGCTGCCCCGCAGGCGCCCGATGCCCACTGGGGGCAGATCTGCCAGGAGGCATGCGCCATCTTCAGGCCGGTCATTGCCCTGCTCAACAAGGTTACGGGCCATTTCGACTCCGACGGTTCGCTCGTTATCGTCAATCCCGGCGGTGACTTCATTGGCAAGCAGCTGCAGACGCCCAACTCGATGAACGCCATCAAACAGGCGGCTGAGAAGGTCATGGGGCACGCGGTCGCCATCCGTGTCGAGGGCGCAGGTGCAGCACCCGGTCGCTCCGCGCGACCCTCCGCACCTGTCGCGGCGCCTGTGCAGGCGGCCCCGACCGCACGCCCCTCATTCGGCGCCCAGCCCAGGCAGTCTGCCGCTGCCTCGGCCGCAGCTGCTGCCGCGCCTGCGCGCGATGCCGCCCTGCCCGCCTTTGCGCGCATGCCGCAGCAACCTGCAGCTGCCGCTCAGCCCGCTGCTCCTGCCGCGCCGGCACAGAGCGCCGCTCTGCCTGCATTTGCCCGCATGCCGCAGACCGGCCAGGCCGCGCCTGCATCCCAGCCTGTGCCTGTTGCCCGAGACGCCGCCCTTCCTGCATTTGCCCGCATGCCGCAGGCCGCCTTCACCGCACCGGCACCTGCTGCCGGGAATAGGCCCGCTGCGCCGGCGCCTCAGCCTGTGGCCCCCGTCGACGAGGCTCCTGCCTTCGAGTTTGTGCCCGACGACATGTACGACGGCTACCAGGACGTCTCTGCCGACGTTCCCGCCGACGGCTATGGCGCTCCTTGGGACGAGCCTGCGCCCGCCGAGGCCCAGCCCGCAGTGCCTACGTCGGCTCCTCGTCCCGCAGTTCCTGTGCCTGCACCCAGGCCTGCCGCACCCCAGCAGCCTGCCGGTTTCGGCTCGTCGCCTGCCGCTGCAGCCCCTGCTGCCCCTGCGTTTGCCGCTCCGTCGCAGCCAGCGGCCTCTGCTCCTGTTGCGCAGCCTGCGTTTGCTGCCCGTCCCGCTGCTCCAGTGCAGCCCGCAGCCTCGGCACCCGCGGCCCAGCCTGCAGCTTCGGCTCCTAGTGCGACCTTTGGTTCTCCCGCTCAGCCTGCGCCCGGCGAGGATTCAACCGCTTGGCTCTCCAAGCTCCTCGAGGCCGGCTTCGGCCAGCCCGTCAAGGTGACCCGCGAGTAATCTCCGGCCACCATCAATTGCAAACCCCAAGCGCCGTCTGTCCCCCTTCGTCCGGGCAGGCGGCGCTTCCTTTTGTCAGCAGACAAGTATGTTGCCTGAACTGTCACTCAGAATGACAGTTTTTGCCTAAATCTGTCACTCAGAATAACAGTTCAAGCTATACTGCCTTTATCCACTTGTCTCGCACGGAAGATTTTCATCGAGAGGATGTATGTGCATGACTCAACTCAAACCGACGATTCTCCTGCTTATCCACGATTTTCACCAATCGGTCTTGCCGTCGGTTCGAGAGGGCCTCGTTTGCCGCGAGCTGTCGTTAGGGAAGCCTCTGCAGCCTAAAATCGGCAACCTCGTGAAGGTCGTCACGGGCATGCGTCGCAGCGGCAAGACGTTTCGTCTCTATCAAGCCATTATCGAGCTGCTTGACAGCGGTGTTCCTGCGGGGCGCATCTGTTACTTCAACTTTGATGACGAGAGGCTTAAGCCCTATCCTGCCGACATCGTCTCGCAGGTGTTGGAGACGTTCTATGAGCTGAATCCCGAGACGCGTTCCGAAGGGGCATATATCTTCTTCGACGAGGTTCAGGATGTCCCCGGGTGGGAGCTTGCGGCGCGCAGGATTGTTGACACCGAGAAGGTGACGATGTACTTCACGGGTTCATCGTCTCGTTTGCTTTCCGATGACATTGCGACGGAGTTCAGGGGGCGCTCCATTGCCTATGAGCTGTTGCCTTACGGGTTTTCGGAATACCTTCAATCAAGAGGATTGGACGTACCGAGAGGGGCTGAGCTAGATTCCAAAACTGTCGCCTCACAGATGAAGGGCTCCTACCAGGCATTTCTGCTTGAAGGCGGCTTTCCTGCTGTATGTGGCCTCGATGAGATGGAACGCGTGCAGGTGCTTCAGGGGTATGTCCAATTCACCGTTGCCCGTGATCTCGTTGAGCGCCATGGTTACGCAAATGCCGCCTTTGTGCGAAACCTTGCTCGCAGCGTCGTGGCGTCTTCTGCCCGAGACTTTTCCATCAGTCGCGCTCACAACCAGGGAACATCTTCAGGCTATTCGCCGGGACGCGAAAAGATAGCCGAGATGCTCGATGCCATGGAGGACGCGCATTTGTCTTACGGCGTCTACGACTTCTCTCGCTCGCTTCAGCGCAGCCGCCTGCGCGGGTTCAAGGAATATGCCGTGGATACGGGCCTCTTCTATGCCATGAGCCCCGCAACCACGGATGGTCTCACGCGTGCTCTTGAGACATCGGTTTACCTCGAGTTACGTCGCCGCAGGCAAACGGGGAGGCGCGGGGAAGTTTCCATGCTCAAGCTTCCCAGCGGCAAAGAGGTTGACTTCATCTGGGGTGACGAGGCGTTCGGCACGGCCTTTGACCTTGTGCAAGTCTGTCTCAGCATGGACGACGAGCGTACAAAAGTGCGTGAAATCTCCGCCCTCGAAGAGGCAATGTCCCTCTTCCCCGGTGCTCGTGCAACAATCGTCACTCTCGACGAATATGGCACTGAAGCCACCTCCCATGGTGATATCCGCATCGTCCCTGCCTGGAGATGGACGTTGGAAAAGACCACCTAATAAAGGGTAAGCCCCGCCTGTCCCGGTTCATTATCGGAACAGGCGGGGCTTGCATGGAGTGGCTTTCGAACGGGGGTCTTTCGAACGAGGGAGTGCAAGCTACTCCGAAGGGTTGGAGAGATTGGCGTAAGCTGCGTTCTTGCTCTCATCGCCAATGAGTATGAGATTGGTTCCGTCAAGCTCATAGACGCCTGGCTTAGACTCAGGGGTGTTTTCATCGGAGGATTCTGCAACCACCGTCAGCCCGTCAAGATGTCCGATGCGTTTGCCTTTATCGGAGAAGATTGCTTTCTGCAGGTCGATGCCGGTATTGCTTGCGTCTGGATATGCGGCGCGCCCATAGCGCTGTCCGTCATAGACAACCGAGTCGGGAAACTCGGAACTTTGCGAGAACGCGTGGAAGAGAACGAGGCCTCCCACGATTAAGAATACCAGGAGTCCAAGGATTGCAATTCGTGTTTCAAGGCTAGAGGGTTTCATAATATCCCGGGGAATCTTCGTCGGCGCGAGCGAGGTCGGGAAGAGCGACGCCTGCCAGGCCAAGTCCAAATGTAGCTGAGGCAATGACGAACTGCCTTCTGGAGAAGGGTGCGCCATCGATTCGTTTCGGTGAATTCATGACGTCTTCCTGCTCAGTTGAGATGGGCTTACATTCACCCATCTATCGAATAGAAACGCCGAACGGAATTCATAGTATACAGTATTGTTATGGTAAGTGAACTTTAAAAAGTAACTTGCTCATGCGTCACCAGTCCCCTCCGTTCTTCTCGTGTCTTGCGGTCGTGGGGCTGGGCAGGGCGCAGGAGGGCGGGTACAGTGTGTGGGTTGGATTTATATGCTTGCGCGGCCATGTGGCCGCTCGACCACACGGGAGGAACTCTCTATGGATATGTCCAAGATGCTCAAGCAGGCCAAGAAGATGCAGCAGCAGCTTGCCGACGTGCAGGACGGCCTCAAGGACGTCGTCGTGGAGGCCACGGCCGGCGGCGGCATGGTGAAGGCCGCGATGACCGGCGACGGCCAGCTCACCGGCATCACCATCGACCCCGAGGCCCTCAACCCCGAGGACGTCGACCTTCTCCAGGACATGATCGTCGCCGCTGTGAACGAGGCTTCCAACAACGCCACGCAGGTTGCCAACCAGCGTATGGGCGCCATCACCGGCGGCCTCAACATCCCGGGCCTGTTCTAATCCGGCTCGATTCCGAGTTCACGCACGACGCCGATACACGCGATGGCTGACGAGACATTCACCAACCTCATCGACGAGCTGGGCAGGCTTCCGGGCATCGGCCCCAAGTCTGCCCAGCGCATCGCCTATCACATCCTGCAGTCAGACACCGCCAGTGTCCAGCGTCTGGCCGACGCCCTCATGGACGTGAAGCGCACGGTGCACTTCTGCCCGCATTGCTTCAACTACGCCACGGGCAAGGTGTGCGCCATCTGCGCCGACCCGCGCCGCGACACCTCGCGCATCTGCGTGGTGGCCGAGCCCCGCGACGTGAGCGCCATCGAGCGTACGGGCGCCTTCAAGGGCGTCTACCACGTGCTGGGCGGCGTGATCAGCCCCATGGAGCGCAAGGGTCCCGACCAGCTGCACATCCGCGAGCTCATGGGACGCCTCGGCAGCGAGGACGTCTCCGAGGTCCTTATCGCCACCAACCCCGACATTGAGGGCGAGACCACGGCCTCCTATCTCGCGCGCCTCATCAAGCCGCTCGACATCGAGGTCACGCGTCTGGCGAGCGGCCTGCCGGTGGGCGGCGAGCTCGAGTACGCCGACGAGGTCACGCTGGGCCGCGCCATCGAGGCACGCCGACAGCTGTAAGGCCTCGGGCCGCAGGCGCATAAGCACGTCTGCGCAGGCACCTGCGTGCGAGTGGGCGCCCTTGGCATGTGTACTGCATGTATTGGGCCCACATCGACACTGTGTGCCTGGAGCGGAAACAAAGCGGGCGTATATCATCTGCATCCGATGAGACAAACAGGGCCGTCCGCAGGGGCGGCCCTTCTAGTAGGAGAGGCGCAACCTTATGCCCCTGGACAAGCGAAACATCGTGCTCGTGGGAATGCCGAGCGTGGGCAAATCCACCATCGGCGTGCTTATGGCCAAGCGCCTGCGCTACAACTTCACCGACACGGACATCACCATCCAGGTGGAAAACGACGGCACCTTGGCCGAGCTCATCGCGGCGCAGGGCAACGACGGTATGCTTGCGATGGAGGAGCGCGTGCTTTTGGACGTGCAGCCCTGCCGCACCGTCATTGCCACGGGCGGCAGCGCCTGCTACAGCGCTCGTGCCATGGCACACCTGGCCACCACGGGTCCCGTCGTGTACCTGCGTGCCCCCTTCGAGGAGGTTGCGGCACGTGTGGGCGACATCGTGGCCCGCGGCGTGGTGATGCCTGAGGGCTTTACCTTCCGCGACCTGTACGACCAGCGTTGCGGCCTGTACGAGAAGTATGCCACCATCACCGTGGACATCGCGGGCTTGTCGGTGGAGGACTCGCTCGTGCGTGCCTGTGAGGCAATCGCGGCTTGGATGGGGTCCCACCCCCAGCAGTAAGCCGTCACCACTTTTGGTGTCATACAAAAAAAGAGGGCTCGCCGACCATCCGCCGGCGAGCCCTCTTTTCATTGCTTTTGAAGCACCCCTTATGCGCGAGCGTGCGCACGGGCTGCAGAAACTAGCAAAAAACTGGCTGGGATAGAGGGAGTCGAACCCCCATACCGGGAACCAAAAACCCGTGTCCTAACCATTGGACGATATCCCAATGCCGTTTGCCTGGCGCAGTATGCCGTAAATCGACTACTGTGCTACGTGACCGAAAATTGTACCAGCCTTAACGGCAGCGTCAAGGAGCGCTTTTATAGTGGTCCCAACTTTTACATGACCGCCGGCATTTACATGGTACGGAGCGAACGTGAGCATCGATTCAATGAGGCGAGTGCTAAGGGGCAAGGCACGCGTCGCATTCCCCATTGCCTCTGTGCTGATAGCCATCCTCATCATAGCGAGTCCCTTCATGGGCGGCCCGCTTGCCTTTTTGCACGAGTTGGCGTTCGCGCGTTTCTGCATGTTCTGGTGCCTGGGAGTGTGCATCGTGCTCACCACGAGCGCCAGACCCCTTCGCCCGGCGGTGGTGGCGAGCATATCCACGGCAATATCCATCGTGGTGTCGGTTGTGCTGTACTTCTTGTACGAGCGCGTGGCCGACATTGTCATTGGCATTGCGCCGTTCTTCTTTTCATGCCTGTCGGGCGCCATCCTGGGCGCCCTTGCAGGCACGTGGCTCATTTATGCGTTGGTATACGCAGGAAACAACCGCAGTTAGGGCGCTAGTTACTGCCGAGGGCGTCGCACAGGGCATCAACCACGGCGATGGCGGCGTTCTGCACCATGCGCGAGGTGACGGAGCCGTCGTAACGGTTGAGGTCGGCAAGTTCCAGGCGGATGAGGCTGGGGCGCGCGGACTGGTTGTCCAAGGCGGCGCGCAGCTTGCAACAGATGGGCGAGCCGTTCTGCACTACGATGTTAATCGCCCTTGCAGGCAGAACGTCGCCGGCCTCCAGGGGAGCGGTGGCCAGAATCATCACGACGTCGCTGTTTTTGAGGTCGCGAAGCTCGCCATTGGTGAGTGCGTCGGAAAGGGTAATGTGGGCATCGCTCGTGGTGGCGTATGCCACGTTCCAGATGCGGCTTGCCACGTTGCGGGCAATGGGGTCCGTCGCGCCGATGAGGATGCGGTTGGACTCAAGGACCTCCACGGCACGGGCAAGGCCCATATGGCCGTTGACGAAGTCGGGGTTGACCGACTTGCCCTGCCACACGTGGTGCAGGCGCTCGATGGCGTCGAAGGTGTCCTGGAAGGCCATGCCGTCGGCGGTGAGGCCCATGTTGGCCTGGAACTCCTTCACGGCGGCTTCGGTGTGAGGGCCGTAGAAGCCGTCGACCGTGCCGCATGAGAAGCCGAGCACATTGAGCGTCATCTGCAAGTGGCTCACGTCGGCACCGTGGAAGTAAGGAAGACGCAGGTAAAGCGTACGGTCGCCCATGTGATAGGTCTCGTCGACCAACACGATCCAGGCAACCTCGTCAATCTCGTCGGACATGGGGAGACCGTGCTGGGCACGGAAGGAGCGCACGGCGGCGGCCGTCGTGGGGCCAAACGCCTGGGCGATGCGCTCGTCATCGGAGATGGAGGCCCCCAGGTTGATGAGCCTCTGCTGTACGTCCTCGACTGCCGCCCCGATGAGTCCCGGCTTGATTGCGTCCATTGCTGCCTCCCGGAGTCAGATTAAACGATGCGCTCGATGAAGAAATCGGCCATGGAGAAAAGCAGGTTCTTGGCTGGCTGTGCAAGCTCCACGGGTGCGAGGGCTTCCTTGGCCTCGCGCACAAGCTTGAGCGACAGCTCGCGGGCATGCGCGATGGAACCTGCTTGCTCCATGAGCTCCACGGCGCGGGCCAGAAGCTCGGGGTCGGTGGTGTGTGCCGAAAGGATGCCGCGCAGCTCGTCGCTCACCTGGGGGTTTGCCAGGGCATGCACAACCATGAGGGTGCGCTTGCCCTCGGTGATGTCACAGCGGAAGTCCTTGGCGACCGACTCCTTGTCACCTACGAGGTTGAGCAGGTCGTCTTGGAGCTGGAATGCCAGGCCCGTTGCCATGCCGAACGAGCGCAGTGCCTCGACCTGCTCGGTGGTGCCGCCGCCGATAATGGCGCCGCAGGCGAGCGGCACGGCGACGGAGTAATAGGCGGTCTTGTGAGAGGCCATGGTGAGGTAGTCGTCTTCGGAGATGTCCCAGCGGGCGTCGCGCGCCCAGCCGATGTCGAGTGCCTGACCCTCGATGGTGCGGGTGGTCATGCGCACGAGCTCGCCGAGCACGCGCACCTTGGTGGCGTCGTCGAGCCTGTCGTCCTGAAGAACGGTACCCGTGACCTGCGAAAGCGCAAGGTCGCCGGCGTTGATGGCCAGGCCAAGGCCCATCGTGAGATGCAGGCACGGCTCACCGCGGCGAAGTTCGCCCTCGTCGGCGATGTCGTCGTGGATGAGGGCTGCGGTGTGGAAATGCTCCACAGAGGCCGCCGCACTCGAGGCAAGCTCAGCCGAACCACCTACCGCCATGCAGCCCAGGAAGCACACGACGGGACGGGTGCGCTTGCCACCGTTTGCCGAGTACTTGGCCAGGGGTGCGTACAGGTAAGCATCCATGTCGGGATGCGAACCGTTTTCCGCGTAGTAGGAGGCGATAAGCTCGTCTACCTTTGCGTAGTGGTCGTTGAGGAAGCTCATGAAGTCAGTTGCCATCAAAACCGCATCTCTTAAAAAGGCCCGGTCGTATAAAAGAAAAGATGGTAGGAGCGGCGGGACTCGAACCCGCATGCCTCGCGGCGAGTGATTTTAAGTCACCTGCGTCTGCCATTCCGCCACGCTCCCAGCCAAAAGCACTTTAGCACAGCTTTGACGAGAAACGTGCCGCATGTGTCATCCGCGCATCATCTGCGGGTTCCACGCCAGGGGCGGCTGAACACCGACCGCCTGCGCATGCATGCATTCCACGACCCCGAACAGCGAGTTCGACTCGCTCGTGACAAAGCCCGGCCATCCGCCCGCCTCGACAAGCTCGTCGAGGATGAGGGCGCCGGCGTGGATGACGTGGGCGCGCTTGGGCTGCAGGCCCACGAGACCGCGGCGCTCGAGCGTGCTCATGTGCAGCAAGCGCTCTGTGAGGTCGTGCAGCGCATCGCGGTCTGTCTGGCGCAGGTGTACGAAGTCGCTGTCGTAGGGGTCAAGCTCGGCCAGTACCGCAACGAGCGTCGTGGCAGTACCGCCCACACAGGCAAGCGTCTCGGGTAGGTTGGTCTGCTGCACCAGATGCGCTTCGAAGATGCCACGGGCAAAGTCGCGGGCGCGGCGCACGGCGACTGGGTCGCACGGCTCGTTGTCGGGGCAGGCAAGGAAGCGCTCGCAGACCCTGCGCGCGCCGATGTTGAGCGAGGCGGCTCCCAGCTGCACAAGGTGCCCCTGCGCGTCGCGGCTGCCGCTGGACAGTTCCGTGGAGCCGCCGCCGATGTCGCAGACCTCGACGGTCGTGCCCATGAAGTCACTGGTCACGCCGAGAAGTCCCAAGGCTGCCTCGTCAGCGCCTGCGATGACCTGGGGTTTGAGGCCGAGTTCTTCCAGGCGTGCCGTGAGGTCGCGCGAGTTGCTCGCGTCGCGGGCGGCGCTGGTGGCGGTGAGGCAGCTCACGAGGGAGAGCCCCTGTTCCTGGGCAAGCTCGCGGGCTTGGGCCAGGTAGTCGGCTATACAGTCCACGGTGCGCCCTATCGCCTGGGGCAGCAGCGAGCCGCTTGCGTCGACGCCCTCTCCCAGGTCGGTCACGCATGCTCGGCGCAAAAGGGCCCGGGTGCTGCCTGCCTCGTCGCGCGTGGCGCACAGCATGCAGGTGGATACGGTGCCTGCATCAAGTGCACAGTACAGGTTCGCCATGGTGCAGCTCCTATTCGTTTGTGTGGTTTAGCCTTGGACGGGAAGCGCGCTCGTTACCTGGGTGCTGGTGCTCGTCTCGCTCAGGGTCGCCACAGACTCGTCGCTTTGCACGGCGGTGGTGGAGCCCGCCTCTCCGAAGACCTGATCGAGAATGTCGGTCACCCAGGTGGAGGAGTTCTCGCCGCTTCCGCGCTTGACCTCGGCGGGAATGGGCGTGTCAGCGGGGGTGTAGGGGGCGTTGTCCACTGTAATGGGTACCTCGTCGGGCATGACGAGGCCCCAGGTCTTGTGGGCCATGTCCTGCACGCCCTCGGCGGTCTGCAGCGAGCTCACACTCTTCTGCAGGGCGTCGACGCGGGCCTGGTTCTGGGCGAGCTCGTTGGTCAGGCGCTCGTTCTCGCGCATGGCGCTGTAGAGCTGCTGGGCAGGCGTGTAGAGCGTCACGCAGGTGACCACGACGCACGCCAGGCAGGTGAGGGTCATGGCAACACGGCGAATGAACTCCTCCGTGTCGCGCGGGGCCGCGATGATGCCGGACACGCGGATGGACCGTTTGGCTGCCTGCTTGTCGGGCGCGTTGGAGCCGCCCTGCTGGGCCGAGGCAGCCGCGGGGCGGGGCCTGGGGCGCGCGACGCCGGCCCTGCTTGCGGCGGGGCGTTCGCGTGCGGCTCGCTCAGCTGCCTCGATGTACTGCTCTTCGGCGGGGAACTGCTCGGCGGCCTCTGAGGGCTCGGGCGTCTGCCGGGGTTTGGGCTCGGCGGCTTTCACTGTGCGGTTTGCCGCGCGCTGTGCGCGTTGGGCCTGGTTCGACACGGTGGGTCGCGCCTGCGCCTGATGGGCTCCGCCCACCACGACGTGCATCTGTGAGCGGATGTCAACGGTGCCGGGTATAGCGAGGGGCGGGGCGGCCTGCGGCGCGATGTCTTCCTGCTCGGGCTGCGCCGCCCTCTCGATTGTGGGAACAGGACGTTTGCCGAGCGATTTCGCCGCGCGCTTGGCCGACTTGGCGCTCGCGTAAGGAGAGGTGTCCACGTCCTGGGCAAAGCTCTCCTGATTGGTGAAGTCTACCGGGCCACGGCCAAAGCCCGGCTGAGGCACCTGCGTGGGGGCAGGTGCGGAGTAGGCGCCTTGGGTGCCTGCTGCCGGTTGCTTTGGGGGCATGGGTGCCATGCGTGGGTCTCCTCGGTCGGACGATGGTGCGGATGCAATCTTGGGGTTGTTCATCATAGCCATGATAGCGACCGTTTGCGGCTCCATCGCCGTGTGGTCTTAGTTTCCATCCATCTTCTGCGCAAGCGTTGCGCTAAAGTTTTACGCGCCTGTCAATTTGACATTTTCGGACGCGTCTGTGAGGCGGGTCCGTAGAAGGAGCTCACATGGGAGTCACCGCTATTGTTTTGGCCGCAGGTGAGGGCACGCGCATGAAGTCGTCCCGCCCCAAGGTGGTCCACGAGGTTTTGGGCAAGTCCATGGTCCGGTGGGTCGTCGACGCTGCCCGCACTGCGGGTGTCGACCGCTGCGTCGTCGTGGTGGGCAACGGCGCCGAGCAGGTGGAGGCGCTCTTTGCCGGAGACGCCGACGTCGAGTGCGTGCTGCAGGAGCAGCGCCTGGGCACGGGCCACGCCGTTCGCGCCGCCCTTGAGAAGACGCAGGTGGAAGACGGCCAGGTCCTGGTGCTGTGCGGCGACACGCCCCTTCTGCGCACCGAGACCCTGAAGTCGCTCGTCGATGCCACCATGTCGCCCGCGCACGAGGCCGGCGCCCTCCTCACGATGACCTATGACGACCCCACGGGCTATGGCCGCGTCATGGTGGCCGAGGACGGTTGCGCCACCGCCATCGTGGAGCAGAAGGACTGCACGGCCGAGCAGGCGCTTGTCAAGACCTGCAACGCCGGCGTCTATTGCTTCGACGCAGAACTTCTGCGCGCTCATATCTCTGAGCTTACCTGCGAAAACGCACAGAATGAGTACTACCTCACCGACATGGTGGGTATCCTGCGTGCCCACGGCGCCGCCATGGCGGCCGTCGACTGCCCCGACGCGGTGGAGCTCATGGGCGTGAACTCGCGCATTCAGCTTGCCCAGGCGAGCCGCGCCATGCAGGAGCGCATCAACCTGACCCACATGGCTGCCGGCGTCACGATGCTCGACCCCACGCAGGTGTGGATCGGCCCCGACGTCACGATTGGCCGCGACACCGAGATCCTGCCGGGCACGATGCTGTGGGGCGACACCCACATCGGTGAGAACTGCGTCGTCGGCCCCCAGACCCGCCTCACCGACACGCGCGTGGGTTCGGGCTGCGTCGTGGACGAGACCGTGGCCGTGCAGGCCGTGATTGACAACGACGTGGAGTGCGGCCCGCGCGCCTACCTGCGTCCCGGCGCCCATCTGTGCGACGGCTCCAAGGCGGGCACGCACGTGGAGATCAAGAAGTCCACGGTGGGCAAGGGTTCGAAGGTGCCGCACCTCTCCTACATCGGCGACTGTACCATCGGCGAGGGCGTCAACATCGGTGCGGGTACCATTACCTGCAACTATGACGGCAAGAACAAGAACGCCACCACTATCGGCGACGGCTCGTTCATCGGCTCGGACACCATGCTTGTGGCCCCCGTCAACATCGGCAGCCACTGCACGGTAGGCGCCGGCTCCACCATCACCCGCGACGTGCCCGACGGCGCCCTTGCGGTGGAGCGCTCCGAACAAACGGTGAAGCCTGGCTGGCGTCCTAAATGGGACCGCGCTTAGCGTATAAACTGGAGTATTGTTTGTACGATGCGTTTTTATATGCAACTGTAGGCTGGGCACACAACGTTTGAGAGGGGCACGGAACAGATGAATCCCATCCAGAAGAGCATGAAGGTCTTCTCCGGCACGTCGAATAGGGCGTTCGCCGAGTCGGTGGCCGCAAAGCTCGGCACGACGCTGGGAGATCTGCAGATCGAGAAGTTCGCCAACGGCGAGATTTACACGCGTTTTGCTGAGAGCGTGCGCGGCTGCGATGTCTTCTTCATCCAGTCGGTCTCCGGTCCCCACCTCAACGACATGCTGATGGAGGTCCTGATCGCGGCCGACGCTGCCAAGCGTGCCTCCGCTCGTACCTTCACCGCCGTGCTTACCCACTACGCCTACGCTCGTCAGGACCGCAAGGCCCAGCCCCGCGAGCCCATCACGGCCCGCCTGGTCGCCGACCTCTACGAGGCCGCGGGCGTCAACCGCGTCATCACGGTCGACCTGCACCAGGGCCAGATCCAGGGTTACTTCGACGTCCCGGTGAACCACCTCACCGCCATGCCCATCTTCGCCGAGTACTACACGGCCAAGGGCTTCGACATGAACAACACCGTCGTCGTTTCGCCCGACGTGGGTCGCGCCAAGGCCTCCAAGCGCCTGGCCGACATGCTTGGCTGCGACCTGGCCGTTGCCCACAAGAACCGCGCCGCCCACAACGAGGCCGAGGTCATGGGCATCCTGGGCAACATCCAGGGCAAGACCTGCATCATCAACGACGACATGATCGACACCGCCGGCACCCTGTGCGGCGCGGTGCGCGAGCTCAAGAACCTCGGCGCCGGCGACATCTACGTGGGTGCCACGCACGGCCTGTTCTCCGGCCCCGCCTACGAGCGCCTGCTCGATCCGACCCTTCCCATCGTCGAGGTCGCTGTCACCGACGCTGTACCCGTGCCCGTGGAGAAGCGCGGCGACCGCATCAAGGTCCTGTCGCTTGCCGACGAGTTCGCCAAGGCCATCCAGAACGTGTACGACGAGACGTCCGTCTCCAAGATGCTGGGTGTCAACCCCGAGTTCTAATCCGATTGGGGCAGGCCAGGGCATGTGCCGTGGCTTGCCTTTGTTTTTCTGCAAGCAAGGTACAGTGCGAGTGGTCGAGCCAGGGTTGCCTGGCTCGATTTGTATAGGAGGGGTCAGATGGCGGGCAAAACCGTCAAAGACGTGCCGGTTGGCATTGTGTGCGGCCTGGGAAACCCTGGCAGTGAGTATGAGCGCACGAGGCACAACGCCGGTTTCTTGGCAATCGACGTGCTGGCAAACGAGCTGGGCGCGCGCTACTGGAAAAACAAGCCGGGCGCGGCCGTGTGCGAGGTGAGCGTTGCGGGCCGCAAGGTCGTGCTTGTGAAGCCCCAGTCGTACATGAACGTCTCGGGCGGTCCTCTCAAGAAGATTGCCGAGGAGTACCGCGTGCCTGCCGCCGGCATCCTGGTGATCCACGACGAGCTCGAGCTGCCTGCGGGTGCGGTGGCACTCAAGATGGGCGGTGGCCACGCCGGCCACAACGGCCTGCGCTCCATCGGTGAGAAGCTGGGAACCCCCGACTACCCGCGCGTACGCTGCGGCATCGGTCGCCCACCGGGAAAGATGGCCCCGGCCGACTACGTCCTCCAGCAGCTGCGCGGCCGCGACTGGGAGGAGTTCGAGGTCACGGCGGCCGATGCGGCTCTTGCGGCCCGTTTTGCCCTGGAGCAGGGTGTGGCTGCGGCACTTGCCAAGTACCCAGCCAAGAAGTAGGGGACTGCGAGGCGCTGGGCGCCTCGGTGTGAGTTTTTCAATCAGCGGTTTTCTGTGGGTGACAGACGGAGCGCAGGGGTCGCATCATGGCGCATATAGGAGAGTCGAACAATGCTGACGGGGAGGGAACCGTGCATCGAATTCTAAAGAAGGAGCTTCTGGCGCAGGGCACGTGGCTCATGCGCGTGGAAGCGCCGGCCGTTGCCGCCAAGGCGCAAGCTGGTCAGTTCTTCCTGGTACGCGCACGTGAGGGAGCCGAGCGTGTACCGTTTACGTTCTGCGATTGGAACGCCCAAGAGGGTTGGATCGAGTTCGTGTTCCTCGTGGTGGGACGCACGACCGAGTTGCTTACCACCTTCGAGGAGGGCCAGGAACTGCTCGACGTGACAGGTCCTTTGGGCAATCCCTCCAACATGGAGGGCGTCGCCGGGCAGCGTTGGGCTGTGGCCGGCGGCGGCGTGGGCCTGGCGGCGGCGTACCCCGTGGCACGCGCGCTGGCACAGGCCGGCGCCCAGGTGAGCGCCATCGTGGCTGCTCGTAGCCGTGACCTGCTTGTGCTTGAGGACAAGTTTCGCGCAATCGAGGGTGCTGATATTATCGTTGTGACCGACGACGGCTCCTACGGTGAGAAGGGTTTTGCCACCGGTCCCTTGGAGCGCCTGGCCAAGGCCGGCGAGATCGACCATGCCTTTGCGGTGGGCCCCGTTCCCATGATGGGCGCCTGCGTGAAGGCTGTGTCGGCCTATGACGTGCCCGTGACCGTCTCGCTCAACCCGGTCATGCTCGACGGTACAGGCATGTGCGGCGGTTGCCGCGTGGTGGTGGACGGCCAGGTTCGCTTTGCCTGCATCGACGGCGTCGACTTCGACGGCGCCAAGGTTGACTGGGCCGACCTGCGCAGCCGCCTGCGCACGTTTGGCGCACAGGAGAAGGAATCGCTCGAGCTTGCCCATGCCTGCCGCATGCAGGCGGCGGCCGATGCCCTGGAAGGAGCCGCACGATGAGCCAGCTGCAAGAGGGCGCCGCTGTGCCCGAGCGCTACAAGCCCAATGCGAAGGCGCCCCGCACGCCTGCTCGCGAGGTCGCCCCGCAGGAGCGTGTGCAGGGCTTTATGCCCGTTGACCTGGGCTATACCGACGACGACGCCGTGCTCGAGGCGAACCGCTGTCTGGATTGCGCCCGCCCTTTGTGCGTGCAGGGCTGCCCTGTGGGCGTCGACATCCCCCATTTTATCGAGGCCATCCGTGCCCGCGACTGGGAGCGCGGCCTGGACATCGTGCGCCGCGACAACCTGCTGCCGAGCGTGTGCGGCCGTGTGTGCCCGCAGGAGACGCAGTGCGAAGGTGCCTGCGTGCTCGCCAAGCGCGGCAACCCCATCGCCATCGGCCAGCTCGAGCGCTTCCTGGGCGACAAGGCCGACGAGCTTGCGCGCGGGGCTGCGGCCGATTCTGGCGCGTCTGAGGCCAACGCTGCGGGCGCCGCGCCGCGTCGCGTCGCGGTTGTGGGCAGCGGTCCTGCCGGCATTACCTGCGCTTTTGAGCTTGCGCGTGCCGGCGTTGAGGTCACCATCTTCGACTCGCTGTTCCGTCTGGGCGGCGTGCTTGTGTACGGCATCCCGGAGTTCCGCCTTCCCAAGGCCGTCGTTGCCCGCGAGCTTGAGGCCCTGGAGGCGCTCGGTGTGCGCGTGGAGACCAACATGGTCGCCGGCCGTACCTTCACGGTCGACGAGCTGCTCGGCGAGCGCGGCTTCGACGCCGTGTTCATCGGCGTGGGCGCCGGCCTTCCCAAGATGCTCGGCGTGCCTGGCGAGAACGCATGCGGCGTGATGTGCGCCAACGAGTACCTCACGCGCGTGAACCTCATGCGCGCCTATGACTTCCCGCAGGTAGATACTCCTGTGCGTCCTGGCAAGAACGTCGTCGTCTTCGGCGGCGGCAACGTCGCCATGGACGCGGCCCGCACGGCGCTTCGTCTGGGAGCCGAGACGGTCACGCTGTGCTACCGCCGTACCGAGGCCGAGATGCCCGCTCGCAGAGCCGAGATTGAGCATGCCAAGGCCGAGGGCGTGCGTCTCATGGAGCTCGTGGGTCCGCTTGGCTTCGAGGCTGACGAAGCCGGCAACGTGTGCGCCGCCCGCCTGCAGCGCATGGAGCTCGGCGAGCCTGACGAGGGTGGCCGTCGCCGCCCCGTGGCGCTTACGGGGCAGGACGCCATCGCGCAGATCCCCTGCGACCTGGCCATCACGGCCATCGGCACGAACGCCTGCCCGCTCGTGGGGGCCATGGCTCCCAGTGTCGCGCTCAACCGCTGGGGCTACATCGAGGCCGACGAGGACGGGCGCACCAGCCAGCCGGGCGTGTGGGCCGGCGGCGACATCGTGACCGGCGCGGCCACCGTCATCCTTGCGATGGGTGCGGGAAAGCGCAGTGCGCACAGCATTCTCGAGTCCTTTGAGGCCTAGTTTCTAAAACACAAAACACCTGGTAGAGTGCGGTCGCGTCGCGGTTAAGCTTTTTTGGGAGCAGCCCAGACAAGCTTTGCGGACGCGACCGTTTTTCGTCAAAAGCCGAGTCGCATCGCCGACGCAATCCGGCCCCGGCAGTCGTAGAATGGTATCCGACTGTCCGCAATGTAAGGGGAGGTTTTTAGCTGTGAACCGTACAACCGTCGCCAGCATCTTCGCTAACTCCGAAAGCCTTGGGGGAACCACGCTGACCGTGGCGGGATGGGCGCGCTCCATCCGTGACTCCAAGGCCGTGGGATTCATTGCCCTCAACGACGGCAGCTGCTTCAACAACCTTCAGGTCGTCCTGAGCCGCGATGTCCTGTCCAACTACGAAGAGATCGTCGCGCAGAACGTCGGCACCGCCTTCGTCGTGACCGGCGAGCTTGTGCTGACGCCCGGCGCCCAGCAGCCCTTCGAGCTCAAGGCGCTTACCATCGAGGTCGAGGGCCCCTCTGCTCCCGACTACCCGCTGCAGAAGAAGCGCCACACCGTCGAGTACCTGCGCACCATCCAGCATCTGCGTCCCCGCACCAACCTGTTCAGCGCCGTGTTCCGCGTGCGCTCTGTGGCCGCCTTCGCTATCCACTCCTTCTTCCAGGAGCGCGGCTTCGTCTATGTGAACACGCCCATCATCACCGCCAGCGACTGCGAGGGTGCCGGCGAGATGTTCCATGTGACCACGATCGACCCGGCCAACCCGCCGCTCGACGACCACGGCAACGTCGACTACAGCCAGGACTTCTTCGGCAAGGCCGCCAATCTCACGGTGTCGGGCCAGCTTCAGGCCGAGAACTTCGCCATGGCGTTCGGCGACGTCTACACCTTCGGCCCGACGTTCCGCGCCGAGAACTCCAACACGCAGCGCCATGCCGCCGAGTTCTGGATGGTGGAGCCCGAGATCGCCTTCGCCGACCTCGAGGACGACATGAACCTCGCCGAGGACATGCTCAAGTATGTCATCCGCTACGTCATGGATCACTGCCCCGACGAGCTCAACTTCTTCAACTCCTTCGTCGACAAGGGCCTCATCGAGCGCCTGGAGCACGTGGCTTCCAGCGATTTCGGTCGTATCAGCTACACCGACGCCGTCAAGGTCCTCGAAGAGGCTGTTGCCGGCGGTTATGAGTTTGAGTACCCGGTGTACTGGGGTTGCGACCTGGCCACCGAGCATGAGCGCTTCCTCACCGAGCAGCACTTCAAGCGCCCTGTTTTTGTGACCGACTACCCCGCCGAGATCAAGGCGTTCTACATGCGCATGAACGACGACGGCAAGACCGTCGCGGCCACCGACTGCCTGGTGCCCGGCATCGGCGAGATCATCGGCGGCTCGCAGCGTGAGGAACGCCTCGACCTGCTCGAGAAGCGCATCGCCGACCTGGGCATGAACCCCGAGCAGTACAAGTACTACCTCGACCTGCGCCGTTATGGCAGCTGCAAGCATGCAGGCTTCGGCCTGGGCTTCGAGCGCCTGGTGATGTACCTCACGGGCGTGTCGAACATACGCGACGTGCTGCCGCACCCCCGCACCGTGGGCAACGCGGATTTCTAAGGAACGAGCGCAAGACGCCGCACCGGCGTCACATGAGAGATTACGCGCGGGGCGTGCCACCGGGTGCGCCCCGCGGTATAGTCTTCTGCGTGCTTGGCCACGATAGCCCCTAACCTGTTTTTGCTTCGCCTTAAAGGAGTCTTATGCGCATCATCGCAGGCAGTGCCCGCGGCAGGGAGATCTCGGCCCCCAAAGGGCTCGAGACGCGCCCTGTGACCGACATCATCCGTGAGTCGCTCTTCAACATCTGGCAGTTCGACGTGGAAGGGGCCGACTTCCTCGACCTCTTCAGCGGCAGCGGCTGCATGGGCCTGGAGGCCCTCTCCCGCGGCGCCAACCGTGCCGTGATGGTGGACGCAGGCTCCGACCAGGTGCGTGTCATCCGTGCCAACCTCAAGAAGACGGGCCTGGACAAGTGCCATGCCGAGGTCGTGCGCGACGACGTGTTCCGCGTCATCGGCCATTTGGGCCGCACGCACCAGACCTTCGACATCGTGTACCTCGACCCGCCCTTCACGGTGGATGAGATCTTCATCCCTGTCATGGAGGCCCTGGCCGACGGCGCCCTGCTCGCCGAGGGCGGCACGGTCGCCATCCGCACACGCGACCGCAAGGAGATGCCCGACGACTTCGGCGTGCTGCACAAGGTGCGCCTGAAGCGCTACGGCAGCTCTACGGTGCACTTCTACGAGCGCGTGGAGGAGGACCGCCAGGACGAGCCTGAGACCGCATCTGAGGACGCTCAGGTTGACGGTGACCTCGCAGCACAGGAGCGCAGCCAGGATGCATAGGCAGATGCGTCGCATCAAGCAGCAGCTGAGCCATGAGGCGGCCGTGCAGGTCATGCGCGAGGCGACTTCGGGCGTGTTGGCACTTGAGGGTGACGACGGCTATCCGTATGCCGTACCCATCAGCCATGTCTGGACTGACGAATGCCTGGGCGGCGAAGATGAGTCCATCGGCCGCATCTATTTTCACAGTGCTCGCGAGGGTTACAAGATCGACTCCATCATGGACAGCGAGAAGGCGTCGTTTGCCGTGGTGGTGCGCGACGAGATTGTGCCCGACGAGTACACCACGTACTTCAAGAGCGCCATTGCCACCGGGCGCGTGCACGTGCTTGAAGACGACGAGGAGCGCCTGCGCGGCCTTCGCGCCCTGGCTGAGAAGTACAACCCCGGCCAGCAGGAAAGCGCCGAGAAGGAGATCTCAGGGGCGATGAGCCATGTGGCCGTCATCGCCTTTGAAGTGGAGGAGCTCACCGGTAAGCAGGCACGCGAGCTTGCGATCCGCGAGGCCAAGGCTTCTGGGGTGGAGTAGGCCCAGGTTGCAAGTTGTGGTCAGTTCATGAAGCAAAGGTTGCTTCATTGACCTGAAACACGCGATGCCCTATATTTACTTCTTGCCGAAAGGCACTCTCCAATTGCGGGATGGAGCAGTCTGGTAGCTCGCCGGGCTCATAACCCGGAGGTCGTCGGTTCAAATCCGGCTCCCGCGACCAAGAAATTTCAGCTCAGGGACGTAAGTTCCTGAGCTTTTTTCGTTTATGGAGCAGTTCGCTGGTAACTATCAACTCAGCAATCAAAAAAGAGGGCCCCTTGCGGGGCCCTCTTGCGTGCGGGTGGTGATGTGCCGCGAGCTGCCTGATTACCTGCCCTCGGAGCGGCTCTTCTGGTAAGCCTCGACGAGCTTGGCGGCGGTGTCGTAGGGCACCTGCTCGTAGCCCTCGAGCTCGTAGGAGAACTCGCCGGTGCCGCGGGACAGAGACCTCAGGCGCGTGGAGTAGTCGGTGATCTCGGCGAAGGGCACGGTGGCGATGACCACGGTGTTGCCACGGCCGTCGGAGTCCATGCCGGTGACGCGGCCGCGCGAGGCGGAGATGTCGCCGGTGACGGCGCCGGCGTAGGCGTCGGGCACGGTGATGGTCATGTTGGCCATGGGCTCGAGGATGACGGGGTCGGCGTGCTCGGCAGCGGCACGGAAGCCGATGCGGGCGGCCGTTTTGAACGCGATCTCGCTGGAGTCAACGGGGTGGTAGGAACCGTCGTAGCAGGCGACCTTGACGTCGACCATGGGATAGCCGGCCAGGACGCCCTCAGTGAGGGTCTCCTGGATGCCCTTGTCCACTGCAGGGATGTACTGGCGAGGAATCTTGCCGCCCACGATCTCGTCGAGGAACTCGTAGCCACCGCCGGGGTTGGGCTCAAGGCGCAGCCAGCAGTCGCCGAACTGGCCGGCGCCGCCCGTCTGCTTCTTGTGACGACCCTGGGCGCTGGCGGCCTTGCGGATGGTCTCGCGATAGGGGATGCGCAGGGGCTCGAGGATGGCCTCGACGCCGGTGCGCTCGGCCAGGCGGTTCACCATGACGCTTACCTGGGCCTCGCCCACGGCGCTCACCACGGTCTGGTGTGTTTCCTCGTTGCGCGTGACGCTGATGGTGGGGTCGGCATCGCAGGTCTTCTCGAGGAAGGCGCTGAGCTTGTCCTCCTCGTTGCGGTTCTTCGCGCGAATGGCCACCTGGTAGAGCGAGTTGGAGAAGCGGAAGGCCTGGGCCTCGACCTTGCCGGTGGCGCTCAGGGTGTCGCCCGTGTTGACCTCGAGCTTGGGCACCACGATGATGTCGCCGGCCAGGGCTTTCTTGACGTCGGTGGTCTCACGGCCGCACATGAGGTAGAGGTGACCCAGGCGCTCGGAGGACTGGGTGCGCGCGCAGATGAGCTCCATGCCGGGCTCGAGCGTGCCGGCAAGCACCTTGAGGAAGGACAGACGGCCCGTCTGGGCGTCGTTCAGGGTCTTGAAGACGAAGGCGACGGGGCGCTCGTCGGCGGAGCTGATCTTGAGCATCGTGCCGTCGGTGAGGGGCATCTCGCCAAAGTCGGTGGGGGTGGGGAAGTAGGTCACGATGTCGTCGAGCAGGGCGTTGACGCCCTTCTCCTGCACGGCTGCGCCCACGTAGACGGGCACGAGCATGCGCTGGGCGATGGCGGTGCCCAGAAGGCCCTCGAGCTCCTCCTGGGTAAGGGCCTCGCCCTCGAGGTACTTCATCATGAGTTCCTCGTCGGCCTCAACGGCCAGGTCGCACAGGGCCTCGCGTGCGGAGGCGGCGGCGTCGGCGTACTCGGCGGGAATCTCGCCCACGATTTCCTTGCCCTCGGCATCGTAGGTGCGGGCCTGCATGTGGATGACGTCGATGAGGCCCTTGAAGTCGGGGCCGACACCCATGGGGATGCTGACGAGGCCCAGGTGGTTGCCGAAGCGATCCTGCAGGCCGGCCATGGTGAGGTCGAGGTCGGCGTTGTCCTTGTCGATGCGGTTGATGAAGACGGCGCGCGCGACGGGCTGCTCGTCGGTGGCGTACCACAGCTTCACAGTCGTGGGCTGGGGTCCCTCCACCGCGTCAACCACGAAAAGGGCCGTTTCGGCCACGGAGATGGCGGCGTAGGCGTCGCCGATGAAGTCAGGGTAGCACGGGGCGTCGAGAACGTTGATCTTGCAACCCTTGTGCTCCACGGGCGCGATGGAGGTGGAGATGGAGAAGTTGCGCTTGCTCTCTTCGGGGTCGAAGTCGAGCGTGGGCTTCGAGCCGGCGTGGCCTCCCAGGCGGGCGGTCTTGCCGGTGAGATGCAGCATGGCCTCGGCAAGCTTAGTCTTGCCGACGCCTCCCTGTCCCACAAGGACTACGTTGCGAACCTTATCGGTCTGAGGTGCAGCCATACCAGTCTCCTAACCTCGACATTGACGACCCCCTGACTCAGGCTGCCGTTTGGCGGCGCGGCGGGGGGCATAGACACGAGCTTGAAACCGAACATGCGTGCATGTCAGATATCTTATTCACAATTCCTGCAAAAAACAATATACTGTCTCTTACGTCGCCGAAAGGCGGAGCAAAAGGTACCCTGCCGTGGATGGCGGGGTCACGGAGCAAAGGAGCGCATCATGGGTCTCAAAGCTGCTGAACCGCTTCAAATCGCACCTGAGGAGCTCTCGTCCTACCTGAGCGCCAAGCATGCCGTGTACATGGACTACGCTGGTGCTTCCTACTACCTGACCGACGCCAACGAGAACTATTGGCGCGTTCAGGACACCGCCGCGCTCAACGACAAAGGGCATTACACCGACGTGACGTCGCCCTTGGCCCGCGTCGAGGAGTTCCTCGCCGAGCCTGCCGTTGACGGCAAGTCCATCGCCGACATGGCACCCGAGGCCACCTTCTACGCATCGGAGAAGAAGTAAGGGTTTCCGCCTGCAATACGCGTGTAAGAAGAAACCCCGCAGGTTTCAAGCCCTGAAGGAGGGCGAGGAACCTGCGGGGTTTCGTGTGCTGAGGATGCTCATACGAGCCGAGCGTAGTCCTGCGTTTGGTGAAAGATGTGGGCGATAACGATTTTGTCGTTGGTGACTTTGTACAAGGCTACGTAACGCTTGATGTGGATGGGGCGATATCCGAGTGCGGCGAGTTCGGGTAGATGCGACAGCGGATGCATGAGGGGCATCTCACATACCAGGGTTATCTGGTGGTCGAACTCGTTCATGAATTCGTTTGCGGCCGCAGGGCTGAGTAGGGTTGAGGCCAAATATGAGACCATGGACTCGTATTCGCGCTGCGCCTCACGGGTGATGACTGCCTTATAGGTCATAGCGCTGACGGATCGAGGCAGAGAAGGCCGAGAAGTCCGTGTAATCACCCGAGGCAATTTCGGTTTCGGCAAGCAACATGCGAGAGAGAAGTTTTGCCTTAGCGACTTCCTCGCGCTGCGCCTCGTATTCTTCGTTGCTCAGGCAATGCATCGCGCTGTATCCATTGCGCGTCACTGTGACATCGTGCTCCCGTTCAACGAGAGAGGCAAACGCCGCGGTATCTTTCATATCTCGAACCGGTACACAAACAGGCATCAGGACCCTCCTTCACCTAACTGTGGCCAAATTGTACCACGAACAGACACTAGCCTAAAAGAGCGATCCTGGAAGGTGCTTTGGCTCGGCGGGAGAGCTTTCGAAAGCTTGTGTCCGGGGTCCTTGATTCGCCACTTATACGAGAACGCTGAGGTCCTCTCCGTCACCGGTGAGGTCATCCCCCGTCTGTACGCATCCGGCAACAACTCCGGCATCGGCGGCCCGGGCCTCTTCTACAACGGCGCCGGCGGAACCCTGGGCCCTGGCTTCACCTTTGCCTACATCGCAGGCATGAACGCCGCGCAGCTGACTCCCTGGGAGTAAGACAGGCTGTAAACCCCTCTTTGGGCGCTTCTCCTTCGGGAGGGGCGCCTTTTCTCGTTGTTGGATTGTTTCTGGTGTGTTAACCTGCTTAAATGCTCATCCGACGAGAAAAAGAGGGGGCTCGCTGTGGATATAAACGAATGGCTTGTCAAGGTGACAGGCGATATCGACGGCTTCATGTACACCTACATCCTGTTGGCGCTGCTTGTGTTCACGGGTATCTGGTACACGATTCGTACCCGCGCGGTGCAGATTCGCTATATCAAGGACATGTTCACCCAGCTCACGGAGAAGAAGCACGTTGAGGGCGGGCACGCCATCTCGTCGTTCCAGGCGCTGATGGTGTCCACGGCGAGTCGCGTGGGCACGGGCAACATCGCCGGCGTCGCCACCGCCGTCGCCACCGGCGGCCCGGGCGCCGTCTTCTGGATGTGGGTCATGGCGCTCGTGGGCGCCGCCTCGGCCTTCATCGAGTCCACGCTTGCCCAGATCTTCAAGGTGAGGGGCAAGGACGGCGAGTTCCGCGGAGGCCCCGCCTACTATATCGAGCAGGGCCTGGGACATCGCTGGCTCGGCATCGTCTTTGCCGTGCTGCTCATCCTGTGCTTCGCGTTCGGCTTCAACGGCCTGCAGGCCTTCAATGCGGCCAGCTCGCTTGAGTACTATACGGGCAAGGGTGCTCTTGGCCACAAGGCCGCCATTGCCTGCGGCATCGTGCTTGCCGTTATGACGGCGTTCGTCATCTTCGGCGGTGCGCGTCGCATCAGCGTCATCACCTCGATCATCGTGCCTGTCATGGCGCTCGTCTACATCGCCATCGCTATGTGGACCACGTTCTCCAACATCACCGACCTGCCTGCCGTCTTCGGCCTCATGTTCGCTTCGGCCTTCGACTGGCAGTCCATCTTCGGCGGATTCGCTGGTTCGGTGGTCATGCTGGGCATCAAGCGCGGCCTGTACTCCAACGAGGCCGGTATGGGCTCCGCGCCTAACGCCGCCGCCACCGCGAGCGTTTCCCACCCCGTGAAGCAGGGCCTCGTGCAGAGTCTGTCCGTCTACATCGACACGCTGGTCATCTGCACCTGCTCGGCGATGATGGTCCTCGTGTTCTACGTGCAGAACCCGGCTGCCGCCGAGGGTCTCAACGGCATGCCCCTCGTGCAGATGGCCGTGAACAACGCGGTGGGCGAGTGGGGCATCCACGTCATCACGTTCGCCATCTTCGCGTTCGCCTTCTCGAGCCTCATCGGCAACTACTTCTACGCCGAGAGCAACCTGCGCTTCATCAAGGACGGTAGCCCCGTGCTGCTCACCGTGTTCCGCCTTGCCTGCATCGTCTTCATCTACCTCGGTGCTGTCAACAGCTTCGACCTTGCCTGGAACCTGGCAGACATCTTCATGGGCTTCATGGCCATTATGAACCTCCTCGCCATTCTCCTGCTGGGCAAGTGGGCCATCCGCGCGCTTGACGACTACACGGCGCAGCGCAACGCCGGCAAGGACCCGGTGTTCGTGGCCGATTCCATCGAGGGTCTGCCCGCCACCCAGTGCTGGCACGTGGGAGAGGACGACCTCAAGGACGTGGGCCCCGAGCCGGTGAAGGAGTTCTGGCGCGAGTCGATCGACCCGGAGCAGTAAGAGCGCCTGGCTGAGCCGCCCAACATACACGTGTTCCCTGTGCGGCACCCTTTGCGGGGTGCCGCTCTTTGTATACGGCCTGCTACCATAGGTGAAGCATGAGGACTTTGGAGGGCGCCCTATGCGGGCCCAGAGAGGATGTGCCATGAGCGAGAAGAAGACGGTGGTCGTTGCCAGCAACAACGCCCACAAGATCGAGGAGATCCGCGCGATTCTGGGCGCGGTGCTGCCTGACGCCGAGTTCAAGGCGATGGGCGAGATCGGCGGGCTTCCCGAGCCTGAGGAGACGGGCACGACCTTCGAGGAGAACGCCTTCATCAAGGCGCAGACCATCCACGACCTCACCGGCCTGCCCACGGTGGCCGACGACTCGGGCCTCGTGGTGGACGCCCTCGACGGGGCACCGGGCGTCTATTCGGCCCGCTATTGCGGTGTGCACGGGGACGACGCCGCCAACAACGCGAAGCTGCTGCGCGAGATGGAGGGCGTGCCGCAGGAGAAGCGTACGGCCCGCTTCATGAGCTGCGTGGCCTATGTCGATGCCGACGTGCGTACCTGCGGCATCGGCTCGTGCGAGGGCACTGTGGGCTTCGAGGGCCGTGGTACCAACGGCTTCGGCTACGACCCGCTCTTCTGGCCTGAGGACACGCCCGGCAAGACCATGGCCGAGCTCACGCCCGAGGAGAAGAACGCCATCTCGCATCGCAAGCACGCCATCGAGGCGCTCGCCCAGGAGCTCGCGAAGCTCGGATAGGCGCGCCTTATACGCAAAACGCAAACGTACGCGCGTTTTTTGAGGCTTTCCTGGGGAAACGCCGAAAAAAGCAGCGTACGTTTGCGTTTTAATGCGAGAGAGGTCTGTATCGCGCGTTGTGCGGCGCTTCCGGCGACGGCCTACAGCTGGTCGGTGTCGAGCCAGATGGTGAAGGGGCCGGAGTTTACCAGGGAGACTTGCATGTCGGCGCCGAACTCGCCCGTTTGCACTTCGCCCATGTCGGTGCGTACCATCTCGCAAAAGCGCTCGTAGAGGGCGCGTGCGGTGTCGGGGGCGCCGGCGGAGGTGAACGAGGGGCGGTTGCCGTGCTTGCAGTCGGCGTAGAGCGTGAACTGGCTCACCACAAGCACCTGGCCGTCCACGTCGGTAAGCGAACGGTTTGTCTTGCCGGCCTCGTCCTCGAAGATGCGCAGCTTGCGAATCTTGTCCCAAAGCTTGCGCGCGACTGCCTCGTCGTCGGCGTGCCCCACGCCGAGAAGGATGAGGTAGCCGCGCCCGATGCGGCCGACCGTTGCGCCCGCGATGTCGACCTGTGCCTGTTCCACGCGCTGGATGAGTGCTCGCATGTGCGTCCTTTCAAAGTCGTCGTTGCCGGCAGACATGATACCAACGCTCGACAAGAAGAGCCCTGCCTTCACAGGGAAGACGGGGCTCTTTGCGCATCGGGGGATGCGTGGAGGGGATTGTCGTGCGAGGGGGTGTCGTGCCTTACGCCAGGGCGTTGGCAGCGGCGGACTGGCCGGCGATGCGGCCAAAGACGATGATGTCGGTGAAGGAGTTGCCGCCCAGACGGTTGCCGCCTTGGACGCCGCCCGTGCACTCACCGGCAGCGTAGAGGTTGGCGATGGGGGTGCCGTCGTCCTTCGTCACCTGAGCGTCGGTGTTGATGGCCAGGCCGCCCATGGTGTAGTGGATCGTGGGGATACGCTTGGAGGCGTAGAAGGGGCCGTCCTCGACCTTGTCGCCCAGGAGCTTCTTGCCGGGGTCGACCATGGTGTCCTCGCCGGCGTCGATGACCGCGTTGTAGCCGTCGATGGTCTCCTCGAGGGTGGCGGGGTCGAGCTCGATCTGCTCGGCCAGGTCGGCGATGGTGTCGGCCTGGAAGCTGTGGCCGGTGGCCACGAGGTCGGCAATCTGGTCGAGACGGTCGTCGGTGATGTCGGTGGAGTCGACGATGAGCCACATCTCGTCGTTGGTCTGCTCAAGGATGGCGTTGGCGATCTCGTCGCGGCGGCCGTCCTCGGCGGTGAAGCGCTTGGCCTCGTCGTTCACCATGACGTAGTCCTCAACGCCCAGCCAGTTGCCCACGAAGGTGGCCACGCCGCCGTTCTGGGGGTCGCCGAGCGGGTGAATTTGCACGAGCTCCATGTTCTTGAGACCGGCGCCGATCTCCTGAGCCATGGGGATGGCATCGCCGGTGGCGCTCACGTTGCAGGAAGAGGGCATGGTCTCGGTCACGCGGGTGTCGTACTGCATGGCGAGCTGGGGGTTGCGGGCATAGCCACCGGTGGCCATGACAACGGACTTAGCGGTGACGGTGACGGGGTTGCCGGAAGAGACGCGGGAGCCCGTGACGCCCGTGACGTTGCCGTCGGCGTCGGTGGAGATGGCCTCAACCTTTGCGTCGGTGTAGTACTTCACGCCCAGGCGAGTGGCGCAGTCCATGAGGCAGCTGACGTAATAGGCGCCGCCCTGCTGACCCATCTTCTGAACCTTGATGGAGTGGCCGCGCTGCCACTTGCCGCCGATGGCCGTGAAGACCTCGTCGTTGAAGACCAGACCGTGGGCCTCCATCCAGTGGATGCCGTCAAGGGCGTTGTCGGCCAGGATGCGCACGAGCTCGGGGTCGGCCTTCTCGTCGCCGCCCTCGTAGGTGTCCTCAAAGAACTTGTCGGCGGAATCTTCGATGCCCATGGGGTCCTGGCGGGCGGGGTCGGGGGAGTTAAAGGTGCCCTCGCCGCAGTTGGTGTTGCCGCCGTAGATGTCCATCTTGTCGAGCAGGATGACCTTGGCACCGGCCTCGGCAGCGGAGACGGCAGCGGCCATGCCGGCGCCGCCCGTACCCACGACCACGACGTCGCACTCCTCCTCGATGGCGGGTGCGGGCTCAAGGCCGCTCTCGGCGTCCTCGAGGGCATCAACGTCAGCGCCGGCCTGCTCGTAGGCGTCGGCCAGAGCGGACTTGAAGCCGAAGGAGGTGAGGGTGGCGCCGGTCACGGAGTCGAGGTTGAGCGTCTGAGACTCAAGGGCGCGCTGCGTCAGGATCTCGATGGCGGCGTCGCCGATGTTCTTGGACTCGTTGGAGCGGGCGACGATGGCGGTGAGCTTGCCGTCCTTGAACGTGGCCTCAAGATCGATGTCGCCGTTGCGGCCGGTGCCGGTGGCGGCGTAGGTGCCGTCGGCGATGGAGGAAGCGGCCTCCTCTGCCTTGGCGAGCTGGACGCCGCCCATGGCTGCGACGGCGGCGAGGCCGGCGGCGCCGGCGACGAACTGACGACGGGTGGAAGTGGTGGTGAACATGTGGACCCCTTTCGACACTGACTTTGACGTGCATTGCCTGATGGATGTCGCTTTGCCCGGCGCTTGCGCCCTAGGTGTCTTGCATCCCGTGTCTTGCATCCGGGATGCGTGTGCCTCGAGTGCCGCGCTGTGCTTTGCTGACTCGTACAATGCGCCGAAAACGCCGCCGCCGAAATTGCACGAACGGTGTGGTTGTTGGTTTTGCCCCTCGCACACCTTTGGTGTGAGTCTCATCATGCCTGATAGGTTGATGTGTCAAGCCAAAAGGCGGCGAAAAAGAAATCCGCCGCCCCCTCGCGGTGCGAAGGAGCGGCGGATGCGTGCAGGGGGTCGCGCAGGGCTCGAAACGGGTCGCAAGACCCCGATACGTGTCGTATTTTCGGGTGCCTATTTTTGACTTTCGCCCATCTGTTCCATGAGCAGATCGAGCAACTCCTGCTTGGAATGGACGCCCACTTTCGTGTACAGGTGGCGGGCGTGGCTGCGCACCGTGTTCTCCGAGATGCACAGGCTTTCGGCGATGTAGCCCTTCGAGCGGCCCTTGCAGATGAGCTCCATGACCTCAAGCTCGCGGTCGGTGAGGCCGGAGTCGTGCCCGAGGCGCTTGCATGCGTTGCCGAGCGCGTCGAAAAGCGCCGGGGGCACGGGAGGCTTCTCGAGGTCGGCAAAGACGCGTCCAGCTGAGAAGTCGCGCTCGTCGAGCATGAAAATACTGGCCATGGCGAGCAGGTACACGATGACGGAGACGAGCGAGGTCATGGCAACGCTCGTGGTGAAGAGGCCTCCGATCGCGCGTCCCACGGGGAAGGGCAGACAGTACGCCGTCCAGCCCATGGCAAACACTGCCAGGGGGTTGATGGTGCTGCGGTGGGCCACATCGGCGAGGAACGCCCACAGCAGCATGACCACGAGCGTCTGTCCCACAGCCACAAAGACGAGCGCCCAGCCCGAGAAGGCGCGGCCGAAAAGGGGCAGTGCGAGCACGCCCGTTGCCGTGAACACAAGTGTGGCGCGCCACAAGTCGGAGAAGTGCAGCGAGCGGCGCTTGACCAGGACAACCCAGATGATGCCTGCGGCAGTGGCGACCTCGAGCAGGTGGTGGACGAGTGAGAGTGCCGCCTTGGGGGCGGGGTCGGCTTCCACATGGATGCCCTGCATGATGCCGATGACCAGCCCGTATGCGGCGATGCCGAAGAGGATTTTGATGTAGGGGCGCTGCCTGCGTGGGTCGACCAGCACTTCGACCGGCTTGGCCGGGGGTTGTGCCGCCATGGCGCGGTCGCACAGGATGAATGACGCGAACGGAAGAACTGCGCACACTGCGGCGGCCCACGCGTCGGGTATGAGGTCGATGGGAATCTTGACGAGGCTGCCTATGAGCATCGCCCCAAAGATGCAGGCAAGCGCGTCGCGTGTCTCAAGCGCCGCGTAGAAGAACGACCATTGCATGTACGTCCAGCCCATGCCGATGCCGCAGAATACCGCCGCTGCCTGGAGTATCTGTTCGGCGGGGAGTCCTTGGGGCAAGGGGAGGACGAGTGCGAGGGTTCCCAGCGCCATGAGCGTGGCGAGGGGCCAGTGGATCCACGAGAGGGTCTTTGAAGTGGGCTTCGCCAGAAGGGCCCCTATCGTGAGGCCAGGCGTGAAGAGCGTGAGCGAGATGTAGATGGTGACGGTGAGCGTCATCTGGGGGTGTGCCGCGCTGGCGAGGTGACAGGCGTCCCAAATCCACACGTGGCCGCACAGGATGCCGAAGTAGCACAGGCGCGGGTTGCGCAGCGTGTGGGGAAGAGCTTCGCGGTCTGGAATGAGCGACATAGCGTGCCCTCACTTGGGATTGGCGGTGTATGGATGCAGGCAACATGCCATTCTACAACGCTTTTGTTCCAGGCCGATGATAGGTTCCGCGGGGTTGTGGTCATGCGTTTGGTTGTTTATGGGCCGCAGTGTTATCAATCGGTGGCAAAGTCACATTCTCATGCTCTGCGCGCCGTGGCGGTCGTACACTGTGCCTTGCAGGGGATGCAAGATTGGAACCTTACGAAAGGATGTACGCCCATGTGCACCAACGGCATCAACACCACCCAGTTTGAGCAGCTCATCGACCAGATCGATGACTACGTGGCCCTCCAGGTGCGCCACACCCACAAGCTTGCCCATGCCGCCGACAACGCCGGCTACGAGAACTGCCACCTGAAGCTGCATGCCGCCTCCGACATGCTCGCCGAGGTGCGCAACCTGCTCGACGAGGCCAAGTTTGCGCTGGAGGATGACGTCAACTCCGTTTCTGCCGTTGACGTCCATGCAGTGTAAGTAGCGGAACCTTATGCGCTGCGTTCCCGGGAGGCTAGAGTACTCCAGTACACGTCGCCTCCCGGCGCCTTGCGCATCAGAACCCGCGTTTTAGTGGGTGGCGGAACCGGATGCGCTGCGTTCCGCGGAGTCTCATGTACGTCCAGTAGGCCAAAGGCCCGCACCGCGCACGTCGGCATCGCGCGCCCTGCGCATCAGAACCCGCGTTTTGGTGGGTGGCGGAACCGGATGCGCTGAGGTTTTGCTTGTGTATGAAAAAAGCCGTCCGGGCTGGTGCTCGGGCGGCTTTTTTGTGGCTTATGCTGGGATTTTCTTTGCTTTGTGCCGGGTGGTCAGGGTGTGGACGAGCAGGGTGAGCGCGACTCCGGTGGCAGCGCCGCAGCAGTCAAGTAGGACGTCGCTCACCTGCCCCGAGCGCCCCTCGACGAAGAGCTGGATGGTCTCGTCGCAGCTTGGCACGCCCACGAGCAGCGCGGCGCACAGCACGACGGCACCCGTGCAATGAGGCGAGCGGTGGGGCGTGAACGCCTGCATGCCGATGAGTCCCAGCACGAGGTACTCGCTGAAATGGGCGCACTTGCGCACGATGTGGTCGGTCAGCCACTCATAGGGCAGCCCCACGCCGGCCAGGCAGCCCTGCAGGAACTCGAGCACGCCTCCACTGAGAGCGCCTGAGGTGCTGGCGGGCTCCAACGAGTTTCCCCAGATGAAGCACACCATGAGGCAAAACACGGCGATCCAAGGCCAGCGTAGGTGCCCCTTGAGACCACGGTTCGTTTCGAGCGTTCCCGTCGTGTTTTGCTTGTCTGTCACGTGCTTCCCCTTTGCCTTGCTGCGGTCACAATTCTCCACTGTATCCCTGCGAGGCGCCGAACTCGTCGAGCGCGTGTGAATTTACCCTCTTGCAATTTCTTTACACGTGGGGTACCTTACGCCTTGCGTATCTGTTACGGGGCGGGGTGAGATTCCCCACCGGCGGTATGGGTCTGGCCGACCCGAGCCCGCGAGCCAGCAATAGCTGGCCGACCTGGTGAGATTCCAGGGCCGACGGTATAGTCCGGATGATAGTAACACCTGGTCGTGCCACACATCGCTACCAGAGACCCGCTGCAGCCGTGCGCGGGTCTTTTTGTTTGTAGGAGGCCAGGGGGGCTTCCGGCAAAAAGTGCAGCCCGCGCCTTCACGCCCGCCCAAGGCGGGTAGAAAGGCTGGTGTACCATGGCCGCATCTAACGCAAGCACCGAGAAGTCCGGAGTCAACAAGGCCAAGCGCAGCCACTGGAGCGTGCGCGAGCTCGTGACGCTTGCCATCTTCAGCGCACTGGGCATGGCTTTGTCGTTCATCCAGATCCCGATTTTCCCGCCTGCGCCCTACCTGCAGTATGACCCGAGCGGCATCGTCACGCTCACCGTCGCCCTCATGTACGGCCCTGCCGCCGGCATCATGGTGCAGCTCGTGAGCTGGATTCCCAAGCTCATCATGTCCCCGCTGGGTTCGCTGCTCACCTTTGTCGCCATGATCGGTGCCGTGCTCATCGTGGGCCTCATCTACAAGAAGTTCCACAACCTGAAGGGCGCTATCGTGGCCATCGTCGTGGGCTCCGTGGTCTTCACTGCCATTGCCATCGCCATGAACTTCGTCATCACCCCCATCTACACGCCTGGCGTTACCGTTGAGGCGGTCGCGAGCATGGTGGTGCCGATCCTTCTTCCCTTCAACATCATCAAGTGCGTCATCAACGGCGTTGTCACTGGCCTTCTCTACAAGCCGGTTTCCAACCTTGTGAAGATGCGCGACAGCCGCGCCCACGCATAACGTAGAAATCCCTGCGTAGGGTACAACGAACGAATCCGAAGGGAGGTCGCCCGGGCACTGTTTCCGGCGGCCTCCCTTCGCGGGTGTACGCGAGTTTTGACATTGCGTCAGTTTTGGTATCCGCGGGGCTCAACATGTGAGGGTCGCCGTGGCACAGCCAAGTTTTCCGCAAGAAAAAGGGGTATGAATGCCGGCTCAGATAGACATTGCCGACGCGAGGTTTGCCTACGACGGCGAGCACGAGGTACTGCATGGTGTGAACCTGCAGATTGAAGAGGGGTCCTACGTTGTCATTCTCGGCCATAACGGCTCGGGCAAGTCGACGCTTGCGCGCACGATGAACGCACTTATCGTTCCCGACGAAGGCTCCGTGAGTGCATGCGGCCTGTCCAGCGCCGATCCCGACGAGCAGATCGAGATTCGCCGTCATGTGGGCATGGTCTTTCAAAATCCGGACAACCAGATGGTCACGAGCATCGTGGCCGACGACGTCGCTTTTGGCCCGGAGAACCTCGGTATTCCTCAGCCTGAAATTGTCCGTCGTGTTGACGAGGCGCTCGAGGCCGTTGCCATGACTGAGTACGCCCAGGCCGACCCCACCGAGCTTTCCGGCGGTCAGAAGCAGCGCGTTTCCATCGCCGGCATGCTCGCCATGAACCCTGACGTGCTCGTGTTCGACGAGCCGTGCGCCATGCTCGACCCGCGTGGCCGCCGTGGCGTGCGCCGCGTCATGCGCAACCTCAACGAGCGCGGCATGACGATCGTGCACATCACGCACTTCATGGAAGACGCGCTCGACGCCGATGTGGTGCACGTGATGGACAAGGGCAACATCGTGCTTTCCGGCACGCCCGACGAGGTCTTCGCCCACGGCGACCTTCTCCGCAGCCTGGGTCTTGAGCAGCCGTTTGCCATGAAGCTGGCCCATGCCCTGCGTGCTCGCGGAATCGATGTGACCGACACTGCCCGCCTTCCCGAGCTTGAGGAGCAGATTTGCAAGCTCGCTGGGATTGATGCAGAGAAAGGCGAGTAGTCATGCCGCTTGTTTTTGACCACGTGACCTATCACTACGATACCGAGGTCGTGGGACCTGCCCTCGACGACGTGTCGCTTACCGTAAACGACGGCGAGTTCGTCGCCTTCATCGGACACACGGGTTCGGGCAAGTCTACGCTGGCGGAGCACTGCAACGCCACCAAGCTGCCCTCATCGGGCACCGTGACGATGGACGGTCTCTCTACGGCCGACCGCAAGGCTCGCCGTGAGGTGCGCCGCCTGGTGGGCTTCGTCGCCCAGTACCCCGAGTACCAGCTCTTTGCCGAGACCGTGCGCGAGGACGTGGGCTTTGGCCCGCGCAACCTGGGCATGAACGAGGCCGAGGTGGATGAGGCCGTGCGCGGCGCCATCGCACTTGTGGGTCTGGATTACGACGCTGTGGCGGAGAAGTCGCCCTTCGACCTGTCGGGCGGTCAGAAGCGCCGCGTGGCGCTTGCCGGCATCATCGCCATGCACCCCAAGGTACTCGTGCTTGACGAGCCCATGGTGGGCCTGGACCCCCGCGGCCGTCGCGAGGTGTTCGACATCGTGCGCTCCCTGCACAAGAGCGGCACCACGATCGTCATGGTCTCGCACTCCATGGAAGACGTCGCCGAGGCGGCCCAGCGCATCGTGGTGCTCGATCACGGTCGCATCGTCGACGAAGGGGCGCCTGAGGTGGTCTTCTCCCATTCGGACCTGCTCCATCGCGTGGGCCTCGACGTGCCCCTGCCGGCGCGTGTTGCCAACGACCTGGGCAAGCGCGGCCTCGAGCTGGGATGCGAGCCCCTCACGCTCGACGCTCTCGCTGATGCCATTGCAGCTCGCCTGGGTGGCAAGGCCGCCGATGCGCAAGCCCGCAGCGTGAAGGGCGGTGAGCGCTAATGAGTTCGTCCATTACCGTGGGTTCGTTCTACAACGTCAAGTCGCCCTTGCATGCGCTCGACCCGCGCGTAAAGATGGCCATCATGGTCGTCTTCATGGTGAGCGTGTTCTTGGCGCCGGCGCCTTGGGGCCTCATCCCTGTTGCCGTGATGCTCGTGCTTGCGACGGTCCTTTCCTGCGTGCCCCTGCGCATCGTTGGCAAGGCAATTAAGCCGCTGTGGTTCTTTGTCGTTTTCACGGCGCTGGTCAACATCTTCCTTGTGCGCGAGGGCAACGTGGTGGCGCACTTCCTGGGGTTCTCCATCACCGACCATGCGCTCGTCCAAAGCGTCTACATGGCGTTTCGCGTGTTTGCGCTCATGATGGCCGGCACCATTTTCTCGCTGGTGACTTCACCTATCTCGATTACCGACGGTGCCGAGCGCCTGCTTGCGCCTCTTGCGCGTTTTGGGCTGCCCGTCCACGAGCTTGCCATGATGTACACCATCGCCATTCGTTTCATGCCCACGCTTTTCGACGAGGTCCAGCACATCATGGCTGCGCAGGCTTCGCGCGGCGCCCGCTTTGATGAGGGCCGTCTTATCGACCGTGTCCGCTTCTTTGTTCCCATTCTGGTGCCGCTCTTTGCAAGTGCCCTGCGGCATGCCGAGGAACTTGCAAGTGCCATGGAGGCTCGCTGCTACGTGGGTGGCGAGGGCCGCACGCACTACCATGTGCTTGAGGTCCGCAAGGGCGACTGGGTGGCAATCGCCGTCGCCATTTTCTACCTTGCGAGTCTGGTGGTGCTGGCGTTTGTCTAACGCCTGCTTTTGTTCGAGGAGAGGGGAGCAGCCGATGTCTGAGGCTGACCTTGCAGGCAGGCCCGTTGTGCGCTTGATGCGTGCTGATGACTATGACCAGGTCCACGCCCTGTGGGAGCATATTCACGGTTTTGCCCTGCGCTCGCTCGATGATTCGCGCGCCTATGTCGAGCGATTCTTGGAGCGCAACCCTCAAACGAGCTGTGTGGCCGAGCTTGACGGGCGCATTGTAGGATCCATCCTGTGCGGCCATGATGGCAGGCAGGGGAGCTTCTACCACGTGTGCGTTGCCCCTGAGTGCCGCAAACATGGTTTGGGCAAGCAGATGGTGCGCTTTTGCTTGCAGGCCTTGGCTGATGAACACATCAGCAAGGCGACGCTTGTGGCCTTCGACGACAACGAGGTGGGCAACAAGTTCTGGAACGGCATTGGTTGGACAGCGCGCAAGGATTTCAACTCCTACGAGTTTGCCCTCAATGCGGAGAACATCACGCGCTATGTGCAGTAGTGCCTGGTAGGCTCCGCAAAATAAAGAGTCGCCAGTTGTATCTGGAAGGCAGCCGGGAAAATCCGGGTGCCTTCTTTTTTGGGTAATAATCCTACTAATAAAGTAGGATTGTGGAGAGAGAATGAAGAGTTTACCTTGGTGAAGAAAAGTGTCGATGTGTGTTGACTAGAAGTTAACCAAGGTATATTGTTTGCAGCGTCGAAAGGAGCAAACAAGGAGCTCCCAAGACATCCGCTTCGTCTCCCTCTCCTTGCCTCCCGGCTTTCCCAGCCGGGAGGCGTCCCAGAGAGATGATGGCAAGCGACCTGGTCAGCCTCCCTCTCCTTGGCCCTGCGACCCTCCCCGGTCGCAGGGCCGTCCCAAAAGAGATTCTGACCATGCGTACCGAGTGTGCCTCCCTCTCCTTGGGAGCCCGCATCCCCATGTGGGCTCCCGTCCCATTGCCTCCCTCTCCTTGGGAGCCTGCACTCCCATGCAGGCTCCCGTCCCATTGCCTCCCTCTCCTTGGGCCCCGGTCGCATGGCTGGGGCCCGTCCCTGTTTGGGGGACAAAAAAGACCCCGCCGGCGTGAAGTTTGGCGAGGTCTCGTGGTTGTGGTTCTGTTCTGTCGCGTGTGAGGGCGGCTTCAGGCTTCGCTTTAGAGCAGCTTGCCTCCGTCGAGGTTCCTAAAGGTGCGAATCGCCCAGCGCCTGCGCTTTGTGTTAGGCGGGAACACGGCGTTCACAAGGGGCATGCCCACCTTGAATGCAAAGAAGACGACGAGGCGATGGCGCAGGTCTGCCAGGTTGTGGTGGGAGTCCTCGAGCATCTGTGCGAGCTTCTTGCGGTAGGGGCAGCGGCGGGCGTATTGCCACCAGGCTTCGGCGAAGTCCACTTTGGGATAGAGCCAGGGGCGGTTGTCGGGGCCCGCGTAGTGCACGATCTTTGGGGCACGACGGGCCTGTGCGTATGCGCCGCGCATCTCTGGGGGCGCGCAAGGAATGATGTGGCCGCAGCGCAGTCCCTGCCAGTCGAACAGGGTGTTCCATGCCATGTCGAGCCGTACGAAGTCGCCGCTTGCAAGGTAGTTGAGAACGTCCTGGTCGAGCCACTGCCAATGGCGCACGGTGGCCAGGGCGATGCATTTGCCGGTGGGGGCGCTGCGGCGGAACTCCGCCAGGTTGAGCACGAGCACGCCTGCCTGGAAGTAGGTATACGGGTCCTCGAGACCTACGTCGTTCTTGAGATAGTCGTAAATGGCCTCGTCGTAGCCGCCTGCCATGCCGGCGGTGTCGGCATCGAGCGTGGCTGCAAGGAGATAGCCATTGAGGTCCACGTCGTAGAGCTTGGCGATGTCGTCGAGCACCACGAGGTCGCAGTCGATATAGGCAGCCTTGTCCACGCCGGGCAGAAGCTCGGGGGCGAGCAGGCGGTAATACGTCTCACAGGCAAAGTGGCCGTGGCAGGGGAGCGTGGCGTTTCCTGCAGCGGCCATGGCATCAAGGAAGCCCACGCGTACGTTGGGTTTGCATGAGGCCTGCCAATGCAGGAGTTCCATGTTTGCGGGGGAGATGTCGCTTGTGAGCACAATGATGTCGTACTCACGCTGCGGGTCGGAGTTCTCAAGTATCGACTGCAGCGTGACCGACATGTACGGCACGAACTTCTCGTTGCAAGCGAGGAGCACGACCACATCGTTCATGGGTTGGCCGAGCTCGGCGGCATTCTTGCACAGGCCGATCGGCTGATTCGTCAAGGCATCCATAGGGGAATTGTACACGCCCACTGCACATTTCGCCAAGAGAACCCGCCTTCTGACCACAAACCCACTCCACCGGTCCTACGAGAACACGACAGGCGAGGCCCCGCCCCACTAAAACGCGGGTTCTGATGCACAAGGCGCACGGGGCCGCTGTGCGCCTTGCGGGCCCTTGGCCTACTAGACGTACACCAAAGGTGCGCACCGCGCGTGAGGTCCCGCGGAACGCGGCGCATCAGGTTCCGCCCTTTAAAACGCAGGTTCTGATGCGCAAGGCGCCGGGAGGCGATGTGTACTAGATGTACACCAAAGGTGCGCACCGCGCGTGAGCCTCCCGGCACGGAGTGCCCTTCGCGACGAGTCCCGTGGAGAACGCAGCGCATCAGGTTCCGCCCTTTAAAACGCAGGTTCTCACGCGCAAGGCGCACGAAGCCGATGTGTACTTGGAGTACATGAGGCTTCGTGGAACGCGGCGCATCAGGTTCCGCCCGTACAAACGCGGGTTCTCGTCCGCAAGGCGCACGGGGCCGATGCGTACTAGATGTACGTGAGGTCCCGTGGAACGCGGCGGACGAGGTTCCGCAACTCGTTAGCTGGCGCGGTAGCCGGTATCGAGGGTGTAGGAGAGTGAAGTCGCCGGCAGCAACCAGCCGTTGGACGAAAGCGAGGCGTCGATGAGGCACTGCCTGCCGTCGAGGCTCGTGAGGAACACAAGGCCGTGGTCGCCCCAGTTGCCGCTCTGGCGCAGCACCAGGCAGGGTTCGGCGATGGCGTCGGCGTAGCCGTAGTAGCGCATGATGTACTGGATGGCCGCCGCGAACTCGTAGCAGTTGGCCGTCATGTTGGTGAAGCACTGCTTGGCGTAGGTGATGCGCCAGTCGCCCTCAACGTCCCAAGGACGCTGGTTCTGGTCGTTCTCGACGTAGTCAATCCATGAGATGTGCAGGTAGGTGTAGTAAGCGTTGTCACCGGCATCCAGGCCGTCCTGCGCCTGGCTGTCGCAGTAGTTCTTCACCAGCTGGTCGAGCTCGGCGTCGCCCGTGGTGAAGTAGCCGGTGGGCGACCAGGGGTCCTCGACGCCGCCCGAGTTGTAGGCTGCGTCCTTGTTGAAAGACGTGGTCGAGTAGCTCCACACGTCTCCCTGGGCGATGGTCGAGACATCATCCACGTCGTGGGGAGTCTGGTCGTGCGAGTCGGTTGCGGTCTGCTGTGTGGCAGACGTCGCATCGGTCGTGCCGGTGTCGGTGCTCGTGCCTGCAGCAGGAGTGTCGCTCGGTGTCGCGCCGGCGCTTGTGCCTGCGGACGTGGTGTCAGTCGTTGAGGAGGTGGCAGGGGCGCTGTCCTGCGAGCTTTCTGCTTGCACGTAGCCCTTATTGGCATTGCCGGCCACGCAACTGCCCACGAGGGCAATGATGACAAGCAGGGCCACGGCACCTACGGCTGCTACCGGGTAGATGGGGTTTGACTGCATGAGCTCGACCATGCGCGCGAGTGGTTCAGGCAGCGCGGGGATCGCGGCTGATGCATCATGGGCTGCATGGGTGGCGACATACTCCTGGCTCGAGTGCGTGCGGGCGGTGCCATGCGCGTCTTGCGCGTATCGGGTGCCTTCGCGCTGTGATTGGCTGGAATGGTCGTCTGTAGCATACGCAGAACGATAGCTGCCCTGACCATAGTCGTCGTAACGGGTGTCACGGCGGGCTTCATGGCCCTCTTGGGCATACCCGCCGCGCCAAGAGGCATCGCCTTGGTCATATCCGGTTTGCTGGGCGTAATACGGCTGCTGGGCGTAGCGTGCGCTCGAGCTGGCTCGGTCCGTGCCGTACTCATGGCTCGTGGCACGCGCGCTGTAGCCGCCCTCGGCATACCTTGCATGGCTGTCGTCGGCATACTGGCGCTGCGTCTTGGGGCGACCAGACGGATAGCAGTCCTGCGTGTTGGGACTGTCGTAACGCTGGACACGAGGCTGCGTCGCTTCGCTGCGGTCATACCCGGCGCTATATGAATGGCCATAGTCGCGCGAGGAGGTGCGCCCGCCCTGTGTAGGGGAGGCGTGGCGGTTGGTGTTATCGCTGCGGTAACGCTCGTCTGCCATGAGGGCGGGTCACATCCTAGAACTGGTTGTAGATGAAGTCGGCACTGCCGCCGAAATCGGAGAAGGCTGAGAAGAGGAAGATGCCGAAAACAATGGCGCAAAAAGCGAGGGCCACCGCGATGCACGCAATGCCGTTGTGCTCGGCAAACCAGGTGCGTCCCGTCTCCTTGACCTTTGCCATGGTGAGGGGCTGCTTAGGCTCCTTCTCCTTGAAATGCTGGCCAGATTGCGTCGCCACGTTACTCGCCCTCCCCGTTTGCAAACTCATAGATGGCCTGGTTGAGGTCGACCCAACCCGTCCAGCCAAAGTGCACGATGTCGTAGAGCCAGTACGTCTCATACTCGCGGTCGGAGAAATCGCACACCTGGGCGCCCGCTTCCTCGCAAATCTGGCGCACGTGGCTGTAGCAGTTCTCACGCGTCTGCGCATCTATGCCGAGCAGGTCGTAATACGGGCCCATCTCCGGGCAGATGACGACCATGACATCGATGCCGCACTCGTTTGCTACCTGCAGGAACGCTGCGAGGTCATCGTATTCAGGGGTGTCTGAGTACGTCTCGTTGGCACGGGAGCCCGCGGCTGCGTCGAGCACGGGGGCGAGTGCCTTGGAGTAGAAGCCGTCCTCAACGCCCCAGTCGTTGTTGGTCGAGCGGGTCTTGGCGTACTCAAGCGCCTCAGCGCGCATGGCGTCCCAATCGGGCGCCTGCTCGGCCTGGCCGTCGACGCGCTCGATGCCGCGGGCGCGCACGTCCTGCAGATCGCGGCGCAGCGACAAGTCGTCGAACGCGGAGAACACGATGCGGTTGAGGCCGTCTTGCGGCAGCGACCCCGAGGCGGAGTCGAGCTTGGTCTCGTCGATGCCCAGCTCGCCCAGACGCTGGCGTACATAGGCCTTGGTCTCGTCGCTGATGGCGTCGTTGTCGCAGAATGCCTGGTAAAGCGAGTAAGAGAAGCGTGTCTGGAACGTCGAGGCATCTTCGCCGCCGTCAACGAACCAGCCGGGGCTCACGATGAGCGCGCACTTCTGACGCGGCAGGCCCTCTTTTTGGGCAAGGGCGCCCAGGGCGATGGTCTGCCAAAGGCTCTGGTCGTACGCCTCGCCCACGAGCATGAGGTCGAGTCCGTAGTTCGTGGTTCCAAAGACCTGCGAGGCCACTTGAGGCACGATGCTAGACGGTGTGGAGAACTCCGAGGAGCCGAAGACGACAAGCGAGCGGTCGGTCATGCTGGCGCGCATAAAGTCGACGCTAGAAGATTTGGCCCCCGAGTACACGTAGCCGTAGTTGGCGTCCGCACTGGAGTCACCTTGTGCAGGCCAAGCGGTGAAGACGCATGCTGCGCCAACACCTGCCAGGGCCACGCCGGCGCAGGCTGCAGCCAGGCGCAGACGCACCTGGCGGGGGTTCATGGGAGTTGGCTTCTTCGCGCGTGCCACGTCGTGCCTTTCGAATGTGCCGAGGGCTTGGTCTTACATGCGCTCGCGGGTGCGGGCGACGATCTTGTTCAGGGTGTTCATTTCCTCGCGCTCCAGCTCAGTGGGGGCGATGGACGCGCCGAAGTTGGACTCGAGGGCCACGAGCAGCTCGATGGCGGTGAGGGAGTCGAGCACGTCCTCCTCGAAGAGGTCGATATCGGGCTCGTCGCGAATGTCGTCCTCGCCGGTGATGTCGGCCACGAGGTCGCAAATCTGGTCGAAGAGGTTCTCAGGTGCGCTCATGTTGGGTTCCTTTCGTTGTTATGCATTGATGGGGTGCAGTACCTGACCGCTGAAAAGGGCAAAGCCGAAGAACACGCAAACCATGGTGACGGCCCACGAGACGATGCGGAACCATCCTTCCTTGCGATGCTTCTTGTAGAACTTGCTTTTCTTCTGGAAGGTCTCGCAGCTAGCAAGAAGCACGCCGTGGTACACGCCGTATATCAGGTAGTCCACCGTGAGGCCGTGCCACATGCCCATGAGGACGAAGTTGATCATGAAGGCGACGCAGGCGCAGGTGAGCGTGGAGGAGAAGAGCTTGCGCTTGAGGGCGAACTGCGTGAAGCGCATGAACACGAAGTCGCGCAGCCAGCTGGAAAGGCTGATGTGCCAGCGGTTCCAGAAGTCCTTGATGTCGGTGGCGCAGAAGGGTGCGCGGAAGTTGCGCGGCACGTCCACACCCAGCGCGTAGCCCACGCCCATTGCCATGTGCGAGTAACCTGCGAAATCGAAGAACAGGTACAGGCCGTAGGCAAAGGCGTACACGAGCTGAGTTGCCGCGAAGGCGCCGCCCGTGGAGGTTCCGATGGCGGCCGGTCCGAACCACATGAGCCACTGTGCGAGCGGGGCAATCACGAACTTATAGAGTGCGCCCACAACGAACCAGCCGGCGCCGCGCAGCAAAAGCTCTAGGTAGGCGTCGCGGCCGAGCGTGTCGGTCATGTTTGCCTCGAAGGGGCGGCTACGAAGGATGGGGCCAGAGGTAAACGTGGGGAAAAACGACAGGAAGTACAGGTAATGCCAGGTCTTTACCTCGCAGATGAGCCCGTCGCGAATCTCGATGAGCATCTGCACGGCCTTGAAGGTGATGTAGGAGATGCCCAGAAAGCCCAGGAAGTTGGGCTCGAACACCACGCCCACCTTGTAGACGGCCAAAGGTGCGATTTGCACGGCCAGGGCCACGCGGTACAGCGCCACCGCGCGAGGCGAGACCTCACGGCCTTCGCCGGGGTTGAAGAGCTTACACACCCACCGGGCAAGTGCGATGGATCCCGCCAGGTAGCAGACGAAGAAGACAAGCGACGGCAGCGCCTTGCTGTAAAGCAGGGCAAGCATCGCAAGCGACGCCACGCAGCCCCAGGGGGCGATGGGCTTCTCCCGCACGCCGAGCACAACGGCCACGGCCACGATGGGGATGAGCAGTATGAAGAATGCCGGGTCGAGGTAGAAGCTCATGCCTGCTGGCCTGTCTTACAGCTCGAACATGGCGGCGAGCGCCTTGCGGTCGGCCTTGCCGTTGGAGTTCAGCGGCATGGAGTCGATGTACTTGAAGGAGCTCGGTACCATGTAGGTGGGGAGAGCCTGCTTGAGCTGGGCCTTGATCTTCTTGGTGAGGGCAAAGCCGCGCGGGGCTTCCAGGTCGGAGGGCACGACGATGGCCGTGAGGTGGGCGATGGAGCCACCCTTGCGCACGGGCAGCACGCATGCCATGCGCACCTCGGGCACAGCCACGAGGCACGACTCGATGTCGCCCAGCTCGATGCGGTAGCCGTGGAGCTTCACCTGCAGGTCGAGCCTGCCGTGGTAGTAGATGATACCGGAGGGGTCGCGAGTGACCTCGTCGCCCGTGCGGTACGACTTGCGGCCCTGCGCCAGCACCTCAGGGCAGGAGTGGAAGGCGGCCTCGGTGATGTCGGGGCGCTTCCAGTAGCCGCGGGCCACGGTGTTGCCCACGATGTACATCTCGCCGGGAGTGCCGTCGGACACCTGTTCGAGCGTGGCGGGGTCCACCACATAGAGGTCGGTGCCGGGCTTGGAGAAGCCGATGGGCAGGGCCTTGTCGGCGCTCAGCATCTCATCGGTGATGCGGCACAGCGTCACCAGGTCGGTGGACTCGGTGGGGCCGTAGCCGTTGTAGACCTCGACGCGACCGTTGAAACGCTCGCGCACGGCGCGCACGGTCTCAGGGCGCAGCGTCTCGCCGGCCAGGAGCATGCGGCGCAGGCGCGGCATGAGGGTATCGCCGAAGGATGGATCGGCCAGGCACTGCTCGACAAAGGAAGGCGTGGAGACCCAGTCCGTGGCGCCCGAACGGCCAAGCGCCTCGAACGTGGCGGCCAGGCTTGCGTCGGCGGCCGCCTCGTTGGCGAAGCACGTGTCGCCGCGGGTAAGGCCGCAGCACATGTCGGTGATGCTCACGTCGAAGGAGAACGGGGTGCGGTTGAACCACACGCGTCCGCCGAAGTCGGGGTCCTGACCCTCCGAGAGAGGTTCGTCGAAGGCGTAGTCGCTCGTCATCCAGTCATAGAAGCCGTCGACGCACTCAGTGGTGACCTCAACGCCCTTGGGCGTGCCGGTGCTGCCCGAGGTGAAGAGGATGTAGTAGGTGTCCTCGGCGCCCAGGCCTTCCAGGGCGTGGGCCTGCTCGGCGCTGAAAGGCTGGGCGCATGCGGCCGCGAGCTCCTCGGGGCCGATGCAAGGAGCACCCATCTCGGGGGCGTTTGCCTGGGTGAACGTGCCAATGGTGTCAAGCACGGCAGTGGGTGCGACCTGGGAGGCGATGTTTGCCACGCGCTCAGCGGGGTAGACCGTGTCGACAGGCGCATAGGCATGGCCCGATTTCACGCAAGCCAGGAAGCTCACGAGCATAAGGGGCGACTTGTGGCCGTACACCACAAGCGGGGCCTTTGCGGGAATGTCGGGGTGGCCGGCGATCCAGCAGGCAAGGGCATCTGAGGCGCGGCGCAGCTGCGAGAACGTGATGCGCTCGCCGTCGCTGTTGACGAAGGCGACGCGGTTCGGCACGAGGTCGGCCTGGGCGTCTACGGCTTTGACAAAGGCGCTAGCGATCACAGTCAAGTCTCCCTACTCAGCATTCAGTACCAAATCAAAAGCGGCCCGAGCGCAACGTGGCACATCAGGTTCCGCCTCCCACCAAAAAGCGGGTTCTGATGCGCAAGGCGCGCAGGGCCGACGTGTACTGGGGTACTCTAGGTCCTGCGGAACGCGGCGCATCAGGTTCCGCCCATACACACGCAGGTTCTGGCCTGCAAGGCGTCGGGAGGCGATGCGTACTAGATGTACGTGAGCCTCCCGAGAACGCAGCAGGCCAGGTTCTGCATCACACCCTAGTTGTTGTTGATAACGGGAAGGTCGTCGCCGTAGCAGTTATCCTGCTCGCCCTCGCCTGCGTTGTTGTCCGAGGAAGCGGGCTGCGAGGCAGCGGGCGTGGCGCTCTGCACCGTGGTGCCCTGCTGCTCCTGCTCGCCGCAACCGGTGAGTGCGAGGGCACCGGCGGCCAGAAGGGCGGCACCGGCAAGCACGACGATGTTCTTGAGAGAGTTGGTGCGGGTCATGTATACCTCCAGGGGGAGTGTCGGTAAGAATAGCCAAACATGCAACGCTACATGGTAGCCCATGCGACGGCCCGCCGACTGCACGCGTCGGCCCGCAACAAACTTAACAGCTATATTAAATAGGGGGAGGCGCGGGATTTGAATGCGAGTGCCGCCAACAGGTCTTCCCTGAATAATTAATCCCACTTATTCAAACCAATATTTCCATTCAAGTTTGAGTTTATGCCGTCGAACCGAAACGATAAGGAAATCTCCACATCCCCGTGTTGAAACACAAATCGCGGGTTTACCATCTGCGCGTTCGATATCGCCTTGAGGAAAAGGAACCATGGACGACCAGACGATGGGGCACGACCCAGCCGCGCAGGCGCAGACGCTCATTATGCGCCAGGATGTATCCGAGCGCGCCAGGACTATGCTCAAGCGTCTTTTGGCTGCCCATGAAGTGTGGTTCGACGTGGAGCGCGATCGCACGGTCGCCGGTCGCGTCTTCCCCGGGGTTGCGGAGTACCACGAGCAGGGTGAGCGCTATGTGCTCACCAAGAGGGCCAAGCTCTGGGAGGTTGCCAGCAACGAATACGTTTTCTTCGACACCGTCGGGTTTCTCGAAGAAGGCGCATTCGAGGAGATGGTCTCCTTCATGAAGCAAAAGGCGCTCCCCGAGATGGTGCATCCGCATCCCGACCACATGTTCTCCAACCTCTCCCTGGTGCTCATCGCAGACTCGGTTGCCCCCGAGGTCGCGAAGGCCGTGCGTCGCACGCGCTTCCGCAAGAACTACAAGTGGGGCATCTGGGGCTGGAGTGACCTGCGGGTCGCCGTGGTGGACCTGGGGGAAGGCGAGTTCGGACGCGTGATGACAAACGCCGCAGGCAAGATCATCAAGAAGAACCTTGAGGCAAACCTGGCGCCTGCGGCACGGGAAAAGAAGGAGGACTGAAGAGAATGAACGCGACACTCGTTCTTCTCGCCGCGATCGTCGTCCTCGTCGTGGGCTATGTCGCCTACGGCGGATGGCTCGCGAAGCAGTGGGGTCTCGACGACAGCAACGTCACCCCTGCGCATGCTCTTGAGGACGGCACCGACTACGTGCCCGCCAAGCCCTACGTGGTGCTCGGCCACCACTTCTCGTCCATTGCCGGCGCCGGTCCCGTCAACGGCCCCATCCAGGCTGCCATCTTCGGCTGGGTGCCGGTGCTCCTGTGGATTCTCATCGGCGGCATCTTCTTCGGCGCCATGCACGACTTCGGCGCCCTGTTTGCCTCGCTTCGCCACAAGGGCCAGACGATGGCCCAGGTCGTGGCGGCCAACATCGATGACGGGGCCAAGAAGCTCTTCATCGTCTTCGCGTACCTCACGCTGATTCTCGTTGTGGCTGCCTTCGCCTCCATCGTGGCCTCCACCTTTGCCGTGACGGCCGACGCCAACGGCGTGATCGACATGTCCGAGGGCTCCACGAACCTGGCCAACGCCCGCACCGCCATGATCTCGGTGCTCTTCATCATCTTCGCCATCGCTTGGGGCGCCCTCACCCGCGGCCGCAACCTGCCTGGTCCCGTGAACATCGTGGGCGCCATCGCCCTCATCGTGGTCATCGTCGTCCTCGGCTATAACATGCCGTTCATCCAGCTCGACGCCACTACTTGGATGTGGCTCGTGGGTGCCTACATCCTCATCGCCTCGGTTGCCCCGGTTTGGATCCTGCTCCAGCCTCGCGACTATCTGTCGAGCTACCTGCTCTACGGTATGATTGCCCTGGCCCTCGTGGGCGTCATCGGCGCCGGCATCACGGGCAACCTGGGCGACTCCGCCTCCATCCCGGCTTTCACTGCCTTCAACGTCGACGCTTCGGTGAAGGGCGCCAGCAAGGTTGCCACCTCCGGCTTCCTGTTCCCGGCCCTGTTTATCACCATCGCCTGCGGCGCCATTTCCGGCTTCCACTCGCTGGTCGCCTCCGGCACTACCTCCAAGCAGCTCGACCGTGAGACCCAGGCAAAGCCGATCGCCTACGGCGGCATGCTCCTCGAGTGCCTCGTGGCCGTCATCTCCCTGTGCGCCGTCGCCTTCGTGTTCAACGGCTACATGGACGGCACCTACGCTTCCCCCACGGCGGTCTTCGCCGGCGGCCTGTCCAAGATGCTCGCCTGCGTCTTCGGCGCGGGTGCCGAGTCCATCGCGTACTCGCTGCTCATTCTGGCCGTGTCGGTGTTCTGCCTCACCTCGCTCGACACCGCCACCCGCCTTGCCCGTTACATGTTCCAGGAGTTCTTCATCCCCGTGGGCAAGACCGTCGACGACGTCACCGGCTTCAAGAAGGTCCTCGTGAACCCCTGGGTCGGCACCATCATCACCGTCCTTGCCGGCGTGCTTCTGGGCCTGCACGGCTACACGCTCATCTGGCCGCTCTTCGGCGCCGCCAACCAGCTGCTCGCCGCGCTCGGCCTGCTCGCCGTGGCTGCCTTCCTGGGCAACATTGGCAAGAACAACAAGATGTTCTACATCCCCATGCTGTTCATGCTCATCGTCACGCTGTCCTCGCTGTGCCTGACCATCCAGGCCAAGGCCGCCATCATCTTCGGCGGCGGCCTCACCGAGGCCAACACGGCTGCGACGCTCATGCAGTTCATCCTCGGCATCATCCTGGTCGTCCTCGCCATCATTCTGGCAGTCAAGGGCTGCAAGACCATCTTTGGCAAGAAGAAGGCCGTCGCTTAAGGCGCACCCATATTGCCAAGTGCTTCCCAGGCCGTCGTCCGCATTGTGCGGGCGGCGGCTTTTTTCATGGCGCAAGGGAGCATGCGGCGGTCTGCGTGGTCGCCGCCAGCCTTCCCAGATGAGCATGCAAGAACACCCCGCCCGGCCTTTCCTGATGGGCACGAATATGTGCATCCGGCCTCCCTAGATGAGCCTGTGTGGGTGTACTTGGCCTCTCCCGATGGGCCCACATGAAGTGCCTCGGGGCCGTTAACACAGCGCCATCCAATCAGAAATCAAGCTGCAACACCTCATCTGCCTGGTATGGAGAAGTGTCAATAGACTATTTCCTCACTGTTAAATCAGCCTTGTGAGCCTGTTTCCCAATAGAGAATTTGGCATCCTATGCACCGCTGGTTTTCACAGGCGTTTCAAAACGGCTTCGTGTGGTTTTGGGGCGTTCGACCATTTGGAAACAACCGACCGCGCGCGCCCCACAGCACGGGACACCGACGGCGCTTTAAGGAGGAGCACATGAGCTACGCAAGCGACATCATCGAGCAGGTCAAGGCCAAGGACCCCAACCAGCCCGAGTTCATCCAGGCCGTCACCGAGGTCCTCACCTCGCTCGAGCCCGTGTTCGAGGCACACCCCGAGTATCAGCAGAACAAGATCCTCGAGCGCATCGTCGAGCCCGAACGCGTCATCCAGTTCCGCGTGCCGTGGGTCGATGACAAGGGCGAGATCCAGGTCAACCGCGGTTTCCGCGTTGAGTTCAACTCTGCCATCGGTCCCTACAAGGGTGGCCTGCGCTTCAACCCCACAGTGTACCTGGGCATGCTGAAGTTCCTGGGCTTCGAGCAGATTTTCAAGAACGCCCTCACCACCCTTCCCATGGGCGGCGGCAAGGGCGGCTCGGACTTCGACCCCAAGGGCAAGTCCAACAACGAGATCATGCACTTCTGTCAGTCTTTCATGACTGAGCTCGCCCGCCACATCGGCCCCGACACCGATGTTCCCGCCGGCGACCTGGGCGTGGGCGGCCGCGAGATCGGCTACCTGTTCGGCCAGTACAAGCGCATCCGCAACGAGTGGTCGGGCGTGCTCACCGGCAAGGGCCTCAGCTTTGGCGGCTCCCTGGCCCGCACCGAGGCCACGGGCTACGGTCTGGTCTACTTCGTCGACGAGTACCTCAAGTGCCACGGCGACTCCTTCGAGGGCAAGAACGTCGTCGTGCATGGCTCGGGCAACGTCGCCATCTACGCCATCCAGAAGGTTGCCCAGCTCGGCGGCAAGACGCTTGCCTGCTCCGACACCAAGGGCTGGGTCTACGACGCCGAGGGCATCGACTACACCGTGCTCGAGGACATCTATAACAAGAAGCGTTCCGGCCATGACGCTGGCGTGAGCCTGGCCCTGTACGTCGAGGCTCGCCCCAGCGCTGAGTACCATGCCGGCGACGGCCGCGAGGTCTGGCAGATTCCCTGCGACATCGCGCTGCCCTGCGCTCGTGAGAACACCCTGCACCTCGCTGACGCCAAGGCCCTGGTCGCCAACGGCTGCAAGGTCGTGGGCGAGGGCGCCAACATGCCCACCACGCTCGACGCCACCGAGTACTTCCAGGCCAACGGCGTTGCCTTCTTCCCCGGAAAGGCTGCCAACGCCGGTGGCGTGGCCACCTCTGGTCTGGAGATGTCGCAGAACTCCGAGCGCCTGTCCTGGACCTTCGAGCAGGTTGATGCCAAGCTTGAGGAGATCATGCGCGGCATCTACCACACCTGCGACGACGCCGCCCGCAAGTACGGCCACGAGGGCGATTTCGTCATGGGTGCCAACATCGCTGGCTTCGTGAAGGTCGCCGATGCCATGCTCGCCCAGGGTGTTTGCTAGTCTTCTTGTATCGTTTTGTGTGACAAGGCGGTCCTGCAACCAATTTGGCTGCGGGACCGCTTTTTTGTTGTGCGTGATGCGAAGCGGCTGTATGTGGGGTAGCCTAAGCGCCTGAACGGATCGAAGGGAAAGGATGGCCATGTCAACCTCAGGCATAGAGCGTCATGCCGAGGACTTCTTCGCGTATGCGCATGAAGTCATCGACGCAGGCAGGCGCGTCTTGAGGCTGGTTTTGTGCAGCATGGAAGCACCTCGACGCTGCTGCACTCGCTTGCCGTTGCTGCCCGCGCCGACACCATGGCGCGTGTCTTTGGGTGCACTGAGCATCTGCTTGAGATTCGTCGCGCGGCGCTCTTGCATGACTACTACCTTTATGACTGGCATGTGCGTGGCGACAGCAGCGCCGGGCATGCCACCCATCATGCGGCCCGTGCGCTGGCGAACGCGCTTGAGGACTATCCCGACCTCACCGAGCGCGAATGCGACGCAATCCGTTGCCACATGTTCCCGATCAACCCCACACCCCCGCGATATAGCGTGGGATGGTTTGTGACCTGCGCCGACAAGGTGTGCGCCTCGCACGAGACGTTCATGCGTTCGGAGCTGGCGTATCCCATGCTGCGTCGGCTTGCCGCTCTCTACATGCCCGATGTCGACTTGGGCGTGACACCTGCTGGTCTCGTCGTTGTGCCTGCGCAGCACCTCGTTCGCGAGGGGGTGCGGTAGCTTGGATCAGCTTGCGGGCTTTGATTTCGCTTTGGTGTATTGGGTCGCCCGGATGGTGGCGTCCTTCTTCGCCTATTCGTTTGCAGGTTGGCTCTTCGAGGTCATCATCTCGCTTTTCCAGCACCATCGTTTTGTCGACCGAGGGTTCTCGTTTGGCCCGGTGTGTCCCATCTACGGCGTCGGCGCGCTTCTGGCGGTGCTGTTTCTCTCGCACCTGACCGACCCCCTCGTTCAGTTTGTGGTGGGGTTCTTTGCCGCGGGTGTCCTTGAGTTTTCGACCTCTTGGGTGATGGAGCGCATGTTCCATGCGCGTTGGTGGGACTACTCCAACATCCCGCTTAACATCAACGGCCGCATCTGCGTGCCTGGGCTGCTTCTGTTCAGCACACTCATGCTGTGCGTGAACTTCTTTGCCCAGCCCGCCCTGGAGGGCCTGTTCGACCTTGTGCCCGCGCAGGCGCTCGTGATGGCGACGACCGCCGCGTCTGTCGTGTTTGCTGTTGACCTCACGGCCAGCTTTATCCATATGCGGGGCATGCTCGAGAAGGTACGTGGCATTCAGGGCGTTGTTTCTGATCTTTCGGAGCGGGCGCATGATGCCCTCGACACGCTTGTTGATTTCAAAGACGGTCTGATGGAAAACATCAAGTCAATCGCGGACCCTGTCGTGCGTGAGGAGCTGCAGCTCAAGCTGAGGGGCGCCTGGCGCGACACGTGGTCGGGCTACGAGCGCAAGTCCATGCGCGACCCGCGCTTCAGGTTCACCCAGTACGGTGAGACGTTTGAGATGCTGCGCCGTGTGCGCCCCTGGATAAAGAAGAAGGCGGCAGACATGTCCGACTCGCTGACGGCCGTGACCTCGAAGGTTGACGGCCGAGGGGACACGGCGCCCGCGGAAGATGAAGAGCCGTCCGCGGCACGGAACCAAGGACAGGCATGCCCTGCGGAACCAAGCAAGCATGCAGGTGATGTACACTAAGAGCAGTTGTTAGGGCGAAGTGATGTGCCCGGAGAAGACAGCGCGCTTGAGGCTGCGACGGGGCACATCGCGTAGAGCGAAGGAGATGCTCATGGGTAGGTCGGCAGGCGGCGGGGGAGGCGGCGGTTTTTCTGGTGGCGGCTTCTCCAGCGGAGGATTCTCCGGGGGCGGTTTGTCCTCGGGTGGCTTTTCGGGCGGACATCACAGCGGCGGCAGGAGCTCGTCTCCGAGCGGCGGTTCCTCCTTTGGTGGGGGCCCGCACCATAGCTTCGGACCTTCGTTTTTCCCCTCCTTTGTGGTCGTGAACAACAACTCGCACAACAGGGGCACCGGCTCCGGTGGCTCCGGCGGGTCGGGCGGCGGCTCGGACAATTCGGGATGCGGTGGCATCGGCTGCGGCATCATCATCGCGCTTTTTGCCCTCATCCTGCTCGTTTCCGTGTTCTCCGCCTGCATGGACAGCTATGACACGGGTGACAGCTACTCCTCGAGCGTGGCGGCTTCCACGGTGGAACGCGAGGCCCTGCCTGCCTCTGCCGTCAATGAGACCGCGTACTACACCGACGCCGACGGCGACTGGATCCACAACGCCTCGCAGCTGGAGAGCGGTCTGCGCCACTTCTACAAGAAGACCGGCGTGCAGCCCTACGTCTACATCCTGCCCAACGGCACCACGACGTCCACTTCGGACCTGCAGTCGCGCGCCGAGAAGCTCTACGGCGAGCTGTTCACCGACGACGCGCACTTCATCCTCGTCTTCTGCGACGACGGCGAGGGCGGCTACAACTGCGGCTATGCCGTGGGCTCGCAGGCAAAGACCATCATGGACAGCGAGGCCATCTCCATCCTGGCCGACTACCTCGACCGCTACTACAGCGACTTCTCGCTTTCCGAGGAGGAGATCTTCTCCAAGGCCTTCTCGGATGCGGCCGACCGCATCATGACGGTCACCGGCTCCACCGCGCGCACCACCACCAAGGTGCTCGGCGGCGTGGCTGTGGTGGCGCTCATCGCGGGCACCGTCATCATCGTGGTGAAGAAGCGCGACGAGCAGAAGAAGGCCGAGGCCAAGCGCACGCAGGACATCCTCAACACCCCGCTCGAGAAGTTCGGTTCCGACGAGGTGGAGGAGCTTGCCAAGAAGTATCAGACCGACGAGGAGAAATCGTCGAAGTCCTCATAGGTGGTCATTAAGCTGGGTAAACTAGAGGGTGCCCCCGCGCAAAGGCGCGGGCAACGTGCCTTCTTTCAAAGATGGGAGCAACAATGGGCATTCTCGACCGTTTCACCGACATCATCAAGGCCAACATCAACGACCTTCTCGATAAGGCCGAGGATCCGGCAAAGATGATCGATCAGTACATGCGCGAGCTCACCGACAACCTTGCCGACGTCAAGAAGGAAACCGCCGCCGTCATGGCTGAAGAGGCTCGCGTCGCTCGCGAGGTCAAGGCCAACGAGGTCGAGGTCGCCAAGTACGACGACCTGGCCCGCCGCGCCCTGGCCGCCGGCAACGAGGGCGACGCCCGCGTGTTCCTCGCCAAGAAGCAGGAAGTCGCGAGCAAGGGCGAGTCTCTGAAGGTCACCTACGAAGCCGCTCAGGCAAACGCCCAGAAGATGCGTCAGATGCACGACAAGCTCGTCGACGACATCAGCACGCTCAACAGCCGTCGCGAGGCCATCAAGGCAAAGTCTGCCGTTGCCAAGACGCAGGCCAAGGTCAACCAGTTCTCCAGCGCTTCCGACAAGGCCGAGGGCGCCATGGCTGCCTTTGCCCGCATGGAGGCCAAGGCCGACCAGATGCTCGACCAAGCCAACGCCGAGGCCGAGCTCAACGCCGCCGGCACCACCGATCGCGCCGCCGACCTCGCCGCCCAGTACGCCGCCACCGGCAACTCTGCAGCAGTGGACGACGAGCTTGAGAGGTTGAAGAAGGACATGGGACTCTAGTCGTCCCAGTGGCTCCCGGAGGGTTCCAGACTCCCCTCCGGGCTCAGACAGTCCTCGCTAAGAAAAAGGGCCCGCAAGGGCCCTTTTTCTTGCTGCGGAACTCGCGCGGAGAGGAGTCTGGAACCCCTTGCGCGACTGTGACGTTCTCGCTGGCGCGCTTTTTGGGGAGGTTTGTTTGGCCCCAGAGTGGATGAAGCGGTGGTTGTCTTCTGCTCTGGCCCAGTCGATTGCCTTCCTGCGCGATAGCCCGCTCTTAGATGGCTTTTCGAGGCAACCATAAACTCCCGTGGGGTCCCGGGATTCCCTCCGGCGCAGTTCCGCAGCAAGAGAAAGGGTCTGCAAGGGCCCTTTCTCGCAGCGAGGACTGTTTGAGCACGGAGGGAATCTTGGGACCCGTGTGCGACGGGCTGGTGGATGGTGCCCGCCTGTTTGAGCACGGAGGGAATCCTGGGACCCGTGTGCGACGGGTTAGTGGATGGTGCCGGTTTCCCGGAGGCGTTGCATCTCCTCGGGGGTCAGCTCTACCACGCGGGTCACGCTGAGCTGGGCGCCTTCCACTTCGAAGTGGATGTCGTAGTTCTCAAGCGTCACCCAGAAGTCGCGGCCTTGGGAGGTCACGCGGGCGTGGGCGGGGCGGGGGTCTTGGGCGAGCACTTGGAAGGCGCCTTCGTGCAGGTGGGCCGGCAGCTGGGCGAGCAGCTCGGGCGCGAAGCCCACCTCGAGCTCGTGCCATTCGTCGGCTTCGACCCAGCCGTGGCCGGCTTCGGGCTTGGAATCGGAAAAGGGCAGGTAGGGCTTGATGTCGTAGATAGGCGAGCCGTCCATCATGTCGGCGCCGATTACGTGTAGGGCTGGCCCCCGGCTTCCGTCGGGATATTCCTCGTCGAGCTCCACACGTGCCAGCTTGACGCACGATAAGGCCAGGTCGTTGGGGCGAAAGCTCGAGCGCGTGGCGAATACGCCCATGCGGCGCGTGCCTCCCAGACGAGGGGGGCGCACGGTGGGGGTCCACTTGCCGCCGCGATGGTTCTGCGAGAAATCCCAGATGAGCCAGATATAGTCGAACGTCTCAAGGCCGCGCACGGCATCGGCGTCGCGGAACTCCGGCTCGAAGTACACGACGCCCTCCAGCGCGTCGACAAGCCCGGGCTGGCGCGGCACGCCGAACTTCACAGGGTAGGGCGTCTTGATATGGGCGACGGGGCGGATGACGTGCGCGCCGTCGAGTGCTTCGTCTTGCATGTGGCTCCAAATGTGTGTCGCGGTGGGTGCGGTGCGGCCATGGCGGCCGGTGGGCAGAATTGGCGTGCATATGCGCCGGCGGAATGTACATCCCGCGTGCTGGTGCATGCGACGAGATGTTGCTTCGGCGTGCCTCGTGTGCTGGCGCATGTGGCGGGGCGTCATTTCAGCGCGTCTCGTGTGCTGGCGTATGCGTTTCGCCTGGCATTGTAGGGGTTGCGCGTGTCGTTTGTGCCCTTAGGTGTGCGAATACGGCGCTTACCTGCAAAGAAGATTCTATCTGTAATATATCCTGCATAAAATACGAAACAAATATTCGGTTTAAGAGTGCGCATCAGCGCCCCGTATGCGAGGAGGCACCCGTGCCCGGTATCAGCATCCAGGAAATCGGCGAGACCCTCAACATGGTCGCGTCGCAGAACCTCGACGTTCGCACCATCACCATGGGCATCAATACCATGAGCTGCGCCGATGAGGACATCGACGTTATGGCTCGCAAGGTCTATGAGCGCCTTACGCACGCCGCTGAGCGTCTTGTGCCGGTGGCAAACCAGCTCGAGCGCGAGTACGGCATCCCGATCGTTAACAAGCGCATCTCCGTCACCCCCATGGCGCAGCTTGCTGCGGCCACCCGTGCCAGGAACCTCGCGCCGCTTGCCCAGGCTATGGACCGTGCGGCCGAGGCCGTGGGCGTCGACTTCGTGGGTGGTTTTAGCGCGCTGGTGCAGAAGGGCATCGGCGACGCCGACATGCGCCTTATCGACTCCATCCCCGAGGCGCTTGCCTCCACCAAACATGTGTGCTCTTCGGTCAATGTGGCGAGCCTGCGCGCCGGCATCAACATGGACGCCGTGCTCAAGATGGCCCAGACCGTGAAGGACGCCGCCGAGGCTACCGTGGACGACCATTGCTACGGCGCCGCCAAGATCGTCGTCTTCTCCAACATGGTGGAAGATTCTCCCTTCATGGCCGGTGCGGTGCATGGTTCGGGCGAGGGCGACGTGGTCATCAACGTGGGCGTCTCCGGCCCCGGCGTCATGGCCGCCGCCCTCAAGCAGCTCCCCAAGACGGCCGACATGCAGACCGTCGCCGAGAAGATCAAGGCCACCTCGTTCAAGATCACGCGCGTCGGCGAGCTCATGGCCCGCGAGGCTTCCCGCAGGCTCGGTGTGCAGATGGGCATCGTCGACCTCTCACTTGCCCCCACGCCTGCCGTGGGCGACTCGGTCGCCGACATCCTGGAGATTATCGGCGTGGGTACCTGCGGCGGCCCTGGCACCACGGCCGCGCTTGCCATGCTCAACGACTCGGTGAAGAAGGGCGGCGTCATGGCCACCTCCTCCATCGGCGGCCTGTCGGGCGCGTTCATTCCCGTTTCCGAAGATGCCGGCATGATTCATGCCGTTGAGTGCGGCGCCCTCAGCCTTGAGAAGCTCGAGGCCATGACCTGCGTGTGCTCGGTGGGCATCGACATGGTGGCCGTGCCCGGCGACACGAATGTGGAGACCATCGCCGGCCTCATTGCCGACGAGATGGCCATCGGCGTCATCAACAACAAGACGACCGCCGTGCGCGTCATTCCCGCCGTGGGCAAGAAGGTAGGCGAGACGCTGGAGTTCGGCGGCCTTTTTGGCAGGGCTCCGGTGCAGGCCATCAACCAGAACGCCGGTTATGTGTTCGCACACCGCGGCGGTCGCATGCCCGCTCCCTTGAACTCGCTCAAGAACTAGGCACACACCGCAGACATGGCAGATATTAGAGTTCGCGGCATAGGCAGACGCAAGCTTAAGCCCAAGACGCTGCTCGGCGTGCTCATCTTGGCGACGCTTGTGCTGTTTGCCTGGGTGCGCCGGGACGACATCACGCTTGTGCTTGACGCCCTCTTGCAGGGGGCGCGGGCCGCGCTCGTCGTGGGCGCCCTCTTTGAGCTGGGGCGCGTGTGCTTCCATGCGCTTGCCTATACCCGCTCGTTCAAGGTGATCGGCGCCGACGTGCCTCTTTCGCAGACGGTGCCCGCCTGGTTCAAGGCCGTCTTCATGAACACGGTGGTGCCCTCGGGCGGTGCGAGCGGCCTTGCGTGCATCATCGACGTCGCCCGCAAGCGAGGTGTGGCGGTGGGCTCGGCCACCACGGCAACCCTGTTCACGCAAACGTGCTTCTACCTGGCAATGTTTCTTGCCATCTTGCTGGGCTTTTGGATTATGGGCAAGGCCGGTACGCTCACAGGGCGCGATGTGGCGGTGGGCTCGATTGTGGGCTGCGCCGCCCTGGCGTTCGTGGCGCTGCTCGTGTTGGGCCACCTCGCCCCCGGCAAGCTCCAGCGTGCGCTGCGTGCCGTGGAGCGACTCGGCGTGCGCATCTGCCGGGCGATTCCCTTCATCAAGAAGGAGCCGGCTCCCTGGGCCGATAACCTCGTACGTTCGTTCAGCGCTGCGGCGACGTCGCTTGTGCGCAACCCCAAACGGTCGTTCACCGTGTATCTTTCCATGGTGGTCGCCATGGCGTTCGACGCGCTGTCGTTCATCGCGTGCGGTTATGCGTTCGACGTCGTCGCGCTCGATGCGCTCTTCGGGGCCTATGTCACGGCGCTGGTGTTCAACAGCTTCAACGTGACGCCGGGCGGCGCCGGTGTGGTTGAGGGCCTTGCGGCCGCGGTGCTGGCAGGCTACGGCTACCCGCTTTCGCAGGCGCTTTCCGTGGTGCTGTGCTATCGCGCGTTCATGTATTGGATCCCGCTGCTGGTAGGCGGTGTCATGATGCGTGCTTCGCGCGGTTTCAAGGGCGAGCGGACAAGCGAGGGCGGCGCCTCTGCGGACCAGGTCTCGGACCTCGACGGCGCCTATGCGTGCGCCGCGGCGGGTGTCAATCCGGCGGCCGATTTCGACGGGCATAATGCCGAGGAGGGCAAGCTTGGCCTGCTCACACGCTTCCGTCGCTTTGCGCACACCGAACCTGGTGCGAGCCGCCTCATCTGCTCGACGCTCATGGTGGCGGCTGCCGTCACGGCTATTGCCAGCAGCTTTATGCCCGCCGACCCGGTCCTTGCGCAGGTCGTTTCGAACCTGGTGCTTGGTTGGGAGCCCATGGACGCTCGTTGGATGGTGGTTGCTGCCGCAATCGTGCTCCTGTGCCTGCCAGGCATCTTCCTGCGCGACGCGGCCAACTGGCTCGTGAGCATCGCGGCACTCGTGGGGCTGGGCTTTACCTGCGCCCTTGCGGCTCACGGCGCTTCCACGGTGGTGCTGTGCCTGGCGAGCCTGGCTGCGCTTGTCATCTGCAACCAGTCCTTCGCGCACCATCCCTACCAACTCTTCTTCCTGCGCCTGGGCGACAGGTTGGGCCTGCGGGGCCGGCGCGGCAAGGCAGGGGAATAGCGGGTACGGGCATCTGGTATTTCGACAAGCTGATGTAATCAGAACGCGGCCGCCTGTTTTCATTTCGGGACGGCCGCGAAGCTGGTGGCGAACAATGGAAGATGTATATGTCTACCGCGACAATAGGATGAGGGGCAGCGCTTCCTTACGAATGATTGCACGATAATGGACGTATCGTGTGCATGTTGGTGCGGGAAGTCACATCGTTTCTTGTTAGTGTATAGTTTCTTTCCCGTTGCGGGCGATTGGCGCAGCGGCTAGCGCAGGTGCCTTACACGCACAAGGTCGGGGGTTCGAATCCCTCATCGCCCACCATAAAACCCACGGGGGTGTAGCTCAGTTGGGAGAGCACTTGACTGGCAGTCAAGGGGTCAGGGGTTCGAATCCCCTCATCTCCACCACGTGAATCCTGAAGCCCGAGGCCATGCGGTCTCGGGCTTTTTTTGTTTACGCTACAAGGCAAGCAAGATGCCATCCGTGGTATCCTGCCATCTCACAGGGGGAACTATTCGCCGCGGTGCCCCTGTGGCGCCGCTTTCGCTTTCAAGGAGAGTGGCTAGAACATGCATGAGATGGCTCTTGTCCGCAACGTGGTGGACATTGTGGTTGAGCAGGCTGAGAAGTCCGGTGCTGCCGAGGTGAAGACCGTCTACCTCACCATCGGTCAGGGTCGCGACGTCGTCGTTGAGTATCTCGACGGTCTGTTCCAGTTCCTGGCGCGTGGCACGGTGGCCGAGCACGCCGAACTTGTGGTGCAGACCACGCCCATGACGGTGAAGTGCAACCAGTGCGGCTTCATCTTCCCCATCAACGTCTTCAAGCAGGAGACTTGGATGTGCCCCTCCTGCAAGGCTGAGAAGGACTACAAGCTCAATTCGGGCATGGAGTTCATGATCAACCGCATCGAGGTTGTGGGCCACAAGCCGGCCGAGGATGCCGCGCAGCAAGAAGCCGCTTCCGAGCAGGAAACTGCTGCTGAGTAAGGATGTCACGACCTGCGTGAATGTCGCGGTTGCACGGGAGATATAGCCCGGTGCGAGCGGTCGCGGTTGAGTGGGCATGTGCGCATGGCGCTGTAAGTGCTTACGGGTGCCCACCGACAAGACACTGATTAGGCAAAAGCCCGTCTGTCTCGCGCGAGACAGACGGGCTTTTTGGTGCTTGAGGCAGGATGGCTGGTGTCGCCTCGCGCTACAGCCTTGCGTAGCGCGAGCGGATGAGTTCGTGCAGGGCCTGCTTGTTGGCATGGGTGAAGTGGTAGCGCACCTCCTGCGGCTTGCCGGGACGTGCGGGGTCGGGCTGCTCTACGCGCACGAAGGCAAGCTCGACCTCGTCGAAACCCTGGGTGAGCGCGACATAGGCGTAGCAGCGAGCCTGCAGGTCGTGCTTGGCGCGCAGGTCGTCGGCCGTCTCGGCTGCGCTGCCGCCTGTCTTGTAGTCCACGATGAAGGCACGGCGAGGCTCGTCCTGCTGCGTCGGGGCGTCGTGGCACAGCAGGTCCATGGCACCTTCGAGGTGAATGGGCTCGCCTTGGGTGCCCTGCAGCGCCACGTAGAAGGGCGCCTCGGGCACGAGTACGCCAAACGTTGCTGCCTGTGCGGCCGCGTCGCTTGCCATCCAATGAGCGCAGGCACCCTTGAGCGCGCTCAGCTCTTCCGCGGGCGCGCCCCAGGTTGCCAGGCAGGCGCGCAGGCGCTCGTCGGCGGGCATGGTAAGTGCCGTGTCGCCGGCGCCTTGGCCCTTGCGCCATGCGAGGTCTTCGGCCATGAGTTGGCAGGCCTGGTGCAGGGCGCTGCCGAAGGCGGTGGCGCTTGCGTGGTGGGGCCGTGCCGGCACGACTGTCGGTTCCTCGTCGGTTTCCACGGGCTGCGTCTCGGCCTTGTCTTCTTGCTCGGCCTCGGCGTCGTGCGCGGCGATGCTGCTGTAGGAGAACGTCGCGGCCCGTGCGGGGTTGTAGGGCAGGCGCATGGGTTCCAAATCGCTCAGGTACTCGCCGCACCCCGGTGCTTCGGGGACGGTGCAGGTCGTAGGCGCATTGTCGCAGGCCTCCCCCTGCGTCTGGGCCCCGTCTGCCTCTTGCCCCTCGACGACGACGTTGCCGTCGAGGTCGAGCACGAGCTTGGCGTATTCCACAATGGCGGGAGTCGTGCCTGCGTAGTCGATACCTTCCGACGCGCTTCGCCAGGGGCCGTCTTGGCCGAACAGGCTGCACCGCAGGTCGTTGATGCAGTCGTCTTTTTCCATCTGCTTGGAGCTGTCGGCGTAGTTCACGGCGATGACGAGGGCCTCGCGCGGGCGGGTTGCGCCTACGTAGAACTTGCGGCGCTGCTCAGCGAGCTCCTCGGCGTCGTGGTATGCCTTGAGCGACGTGCTCATGCCGCCCGCGGTGATGTCTTCGTCGTCGAGCGCCAGGGGCTCTTCGAGCACACCTGCCTCAGCGAGCCCCTTGACCATGGTCTTGCTCAGTTCGGGCGCATCGTCCTTCTCGGTCTCAGGCCTTGAGTTCCTCGGCTTCAGCGAGAGGTACAGGTGCCCGTTGACGCATTCGAGGGTGAGCGGGCTTGGGTGGCCGCCGTTTGAGCCGTTGAAGTCGGCGAGGGCCACGATGGGGTACTCGAGTCCCTTCGAGCTGTGGATGGTGAGGATGCGCACGGCGTCCTGCTCATCGGTGTTGAGCGAGCCGGGGCGCTCGGTGATGCCCCCGTCGATCATCTGGGAGTAGATGTTGCTGACCTGCACAGGTCCTGCCAGGGGGTTGTCGTGCTCGATGCTCTCCACCATGCGCAGGGCCTTGAAGAAGTTGGCCGCCTGGGCCATGCCCTGCGGGCCCTGTTCTTGCAGGCGAGGCAGGTAGCCCGACTCGATGGCGATCTCGTTGAGGCAGCTGCTCATCTGGGAGGCGCTGACCCTGCGTGCCGCATGCGCAAAGACACGCGCGGCAAGCTGAATGCGCGGCGGCAGAGCGGTGCTTTGCGAATTCGTCCGCTGTTCGTCGAGGCAGGCGAGCATGCCGTGCCAGAAGCTGCGCCTCTTGCCCTCGGGGGAGGTTGCAAGCGCCAGGAGCTCGTCGCATCCCAGCCCAAAGACCTCGCTTGTGAGCGCGATGTCCAGGGCGGCGTTGTCCAGCGGGTTTGCCAGAGCGGCGCACAGAGAGGCGACCGTGCGTGCCTCGGCTGTGTCTTTGAATCCCGAACCGCCCGTGATGGTGCAGGGGGCGCCGTGCCGGCGCAGGGCCTGGGCATAGACCTCGGCGTTTGTCATGCGCCCGAGCAGAATGACCATGTCGGCCCAGCGGCAGTTTGCCGAGCCGGTCTCATGGAGGGCGCAGAAACGTTTGGCGATGGCCTGCGCCTCGTAGGCGATGCGGTCGTCGGTTTTGGCGTTTTTAGCTGCTCTGCTGCTGTTTGACGCTGTCGCGAAAATCTCGATGCGGGGCACCTCGGGGAACGCGTTGCGGGGGTTTTCTGCATGCTTCTCGTCGAAGCCGAGCTTGATGAACTCGTTGTCGCCAAACACACGCTCCTGGCTGAAGACCTTGTTGACGAAGCGGATGATGTCGCCATGCGAGCGGAAGTTGCGGTCGAGCTCGCATGCGAGGCCGCCGACACCCTCCAGCTCCCGCATGTGCCGCTTGTGCGCGAGGTAGGTACTCACGTCGGCCCCGCGGAAGCGGTAGATGCTCTGCTGGGTGTCGCCCACGGTGCAGAGGCGACGGTCGCCGTCGGTGAGATGCGAGATGAGGGCGATTTGCAGCTCGCTTGTGTCCTGGAACTCGTCGACCATGATGAGGCGGAAACGGTTGCGATAGCGGGCCTCCACCTCGGGCAGATTCTCAAATGCGTCGAGCGTCTTGGTGATGAGGTCGTCCTGGTCGAGCACGCCCATGGCGGACTTATGCTGCTCGTAGAGGCGCTGCACCTCGCACGCAAGCGTGTAGAGGCCTTCGCGCGCGGGCGCTGCCAGGCCCATCTCGCATTCTGCGAGGAGTCGGAGAAGGGACTGGCGGAACACATATCCGGCGAGCTTGAAGCCGACCGCCGTTGTTGAGGGAAAGGGGTTGTCGAAGATGTACCCGTAGACCTCGGCATACGAGGGGTCGTCTTGGCAGCGGAGCCTGTCGAACGTGCGGATGCCGTACGGGCCCTCCACCATGTCGCGCACGGCGGGGGTGAATTTGTTTGTCGGCTTGCCGTTTTTGTCTATGCCGCCTCGCGCCGCAGTGTCGATGTCGATGATTGCCTCGTACATCTCCTGTGCGATGTCGCGAGCGGGCATGATGGGGGCCATGACGACCGAGCTGAGCCCGCCTCGCACGTTTGCGGCCTTCCCGAGCAGGTCAAACACCATCTTGCGGGTCTCGTCGTTGTCATATTCGTCGAGGAACGCGTCAAACCCGCCGTCGGAGTTCCTGACGGCCTCGTCGAGACAGGCTGTGAGCAGCCTGTTCTTGTCCACGTCGCCTATAAGGCCGAACGCCGGGTCCAGGCCGAGTTCAAGGGCGTTTTCATGCAGGATGCGCGAACACATGCCGTGGATGGTGGAAATCCAACATGCGTCGACCTTGAGCGCCTGCTCGGGCATGCGCTCCTGACGCAGCTTGTTGCGCACGCGTGCCTTGATCTCGGCCGCGGCCGCCTCGGTGAAGGTGATGGCAAGCACCTGGTCGATGTCGGTGACGCCGGAGAGCTCGGGATTGAGCAGGGCATAGGCGATGCGCTGCGTGAGCATGAACGTCTTGCCCGATCCGGCGCCGGCGCTTACGAGCAAGGGGCCGTTCACATGTTCGACGCAGGCACGCTGCTGGGGGGTGAGGGTGCTCAGGTCCATGGTTACTTTGCCTCCCTAGGGCAGCTGCCGGCAAGCGGGCAGTAGCTGCATGAATCCTTCTCAAAGCGCGGGCGCGCCACAACGCGTCCCTCGCGAAGCTCGGCGATTGCCTCGGCTGCGGCCTGCTCGACGCGTGCCATCACGAGCTCGACACCCGGCGTTCCGTCAATCCCCTCAAAAGGGACGCAGTATTTGCGCTGCAGGTAGAAGCCGCGTTCCTCGGGAACGAGCCCGGAGTGGGCCATGTTGAGGAAGCCGGCGCACTCGGGTTTCTTGTATGAGACGTACAGGCCTCCCGCCAAGTTGCGCTCGGGCATGAGTTGCTGGACGGCGGCCATGTACATGATGATCTGCGAGTGTTGGGGCAGCGGGTCGAGCGTGGAGAGGTCATCGGTCTTTTTGGGCTGCACGGGCTTGTGTCCTTTGTGCAGGCTTCCCTTGTAGTCTACGACGAGGACGGAGTCGGTCTGCGGGTTGAGGTCGATGCGGTCGATGATGCCGGAAATGCGCACGCCGCCGAAGGTGACGGTGCCGCTCTCCCCGCCGAACTTCCACTCGTTGTAGGTCGGCACGAACCCTTCTGGCATGAACTGCTCGCGCTCAAGGCACCTGACCAGCCTGTAGCGGTAATCGCGCAGACGCGCCTTTTCCAGCTCCGTGATGGGGATGAGGGGGCGCTCAGCCTGGGGCTGTGCGTCGCAGGCATATTGGAAGCTCTCGTCGAAGACGTCCGCCCATACCTCGCGCGGCGTGTCGGCCGTGATGCGCGTGATGCCCGTGCGCTGCCCCAGCAGGTCGTGGAAGCGCTCGAGCACCAAGTGGCAGAACGTGCCGCGCGAGCGGGGGTCGCCGAAGGGGACATCGAGGTCGTCGGAAGGAAGCTTGCGTTCGTGGAGCCAGCGTAGGGGGCAGTTGATGAGAGCCTCCAGGCTGCTGGGCGACCAGAGCGTGTCGGGGTTGGCAAACGAGGCGCCCAGTGCCGGGTCGGCAAGCTCAAAGGCGGCAGGGTCGCACCGCACGAGGGCGGGGGCATACGTCACAGGGCTTGCAAGCTGGGCGAACGTTTCCTCGCCCATGCCCATGGCGTTGATGTCGCCCGAGATGGGCAGGCCCGTGGTGCGGTCGAGGCCGTCGATGTCGGACGGGTCGTCGCGATAGCAGTCCACAAGCTCCTCAAGCAGGGCGCAGGGTCGCAGGGGTTTTGCTTCCTCATCGGCCAAGACGCGCTCCACCACCATGACGTCGTGTGCGGCTTCAAGGCACGAGCGGAAGGTGCGGCGCAGCTGCGCAACCTGACCGGGACCGGCCGCGATGCCGAGGGCCTGCCAGAGGCTCATCTTTGCGTCGACGCGTTCCCGCAGGGGGTAGACGTCTGCCGTGAGGTCGCACAGGATGACGGCACGCGCTTCCAGGGCGTCTGTCTCGCTGGGCTTGACGACGCGCACGGCGTTGGGGTTCGCCTGCAGCACGCGGGCTTGCTTTTGTGCGCCGATATCGCTTGTGGGCACGTTGACCCAGCCCATGGGGACCGAGGTGCAATCGAGCAGCCAAGCGAGGTCGTCGGCGCTGGGGGCAGATCCCATGAGCGCCCGCCATGTCTCGACGCCGCGGACGAGGGTCTTGGCACAGGCTCGCTCGAACTGGTCTTGGGGAGAAAGGGGCTGGGGAAGACGGGTCTCGAGCAGGGCGAGGACCGAGTCGAGGTCCTTTGGGGTTGCCATGCCCTCTGTGTCCGCCGCCGCTCCATGGGGATCTGCCGGGGTTGTCGCAGCCGATGCCGTTCCATCGGGGTCCGCCGGGGTTGCCTCATCCTGGCCGTTTTGGTCCTGCACAGTCAGTTGAGCACGAAGCGCCTGGGCAAAGTCGTGCGCGCTTGTCATGCGCAGGCCGCGCCAGTCGCGGTCGAGCTTGAGGGCCTCTGCCAGGGGGATGTGCATATACGGGTTGCGTGCCAGGTCGCTTACTTGTGCACGAAGGTCGGGCGCAGGCTCGTCGGTGCGTGTCTTCTCGGCTTCCAGCAGGCGCATCCAAGCCAGGACGAAGGCGCTCGCATGGCTGAGCGCGAGTTTCTCGGCACCGCACACTGCCAGGGCGATGCCGCGCGGGGCGTGCTCGGAGAGGGGGCCGCCCAGGGCGCGTGCCGTTTCGAGTGGGTCGTGGGCAACGACGACGATGTCGCGGGCGGCGATTCCGTCGATGTGCACGAGCTGGCCGATTTGACGTGCGAGCAGCTCGCCTTCGGCATAGCGTCCAGCGGGCAGGCATGCGCGCAGGGCGCCCGTGGCGGTGACATGTGTGGGATCACCCTCACTGAACAGGGTGTTTGTCAGTTGGATGAGCTCGGGGGAGCGCGCCGAATCGAGCGAGGCCCCTGCTGACGCCAGGAGGTCTGCCCCTGCCCTGAAAGTGACCTCGACGCCCGCCTCGGTTGCCAGGCCCTCAATCTGCTTGGCGACGTGGCGCTCTGCCTCAAACGCCGCGTTGTCTTCAAGGCATCCCACAAGCGTGACGCCTGCGTGCGTGCATGCCTCGCCAACCAGCGCGAGCGCGGCGCCCTCAAGGTTCCAGCAGCCGTCGATCACGAGGTGCGGCCAGCCGGCCTCGGGCGTGCATGCGGCCAGTTTGCGCATGGCGCTTCCGGGCTCTATCAGTCCATGCGACTGGGCGAGCGCGAAGTAGGCCTTGGCTGCCTGCAGGAGCTCGAGTTGGGCAGGCGTGAGCTGGGTGTCTGCAGGTGCCGGCATGCCTTGCGCGCATGCGTTCTCGAATGCATCCAGCCCGGCGCCTACGCGCACGATACTGGCGAGGCTGCTTACCATGCCGGTCGAGCGCAGGGAGGAAGACGACCAATCTCCCTGCTCAAGTGTCTTCTTTACCAAAAGGCGGCGCTGTAGGTTGCCGATTGGCGCTCGTCCATCGCCGTAGAGGGCCCAGCGCCCGCCTGCCCAGGTGTCGAGCGTGGCTACCTCCACGCCTGCGAGTTCCTTGCCTGCATCTGCCAGGTGCTGTTTGACAGCCAGGGCGATGTTGCGGGAGGGCACGATCCATGCAACGCGCCTGCCCTGCCGCAGCATCTTCTGCACGACGGCATATGCGCACGCCGAGCGCTCATAGCGGTCGTGCGCACTGACAATCTCGAGTCTTCCTGGCATGGGTTGCTCCCTTCCCTGGATACAGTCGAGGCCAGTATCTCACGCGGGCCGGACACAAATTCCCCGCATCGGTGGCTTGTTGCACAAAGCGACATAAAGAAAAGGGGGCCGCGCGGCCTGCACTTCTGTGCTGTCGCGTGGCCCCCTTAGACGCAAGTCTTTATGTCAGGCTATTTGCCTGCGGTCTCGCTTTCAGGCTGTGCTTGGTTGCCCTTTTGCGCGCGCGGGCGATGGCGCTTGGGGTTCTTGGCGCGCAGTTCAGCCTTGCGGGCGAGGTTGGCGCGGCGGTTGAGCAGGTTGCGCACGGTGTCTTCCATGCCCAGGGGGATGTAGGACATGGACTCGAGGTCCTCGGGCAGGTACTCGGCAAGCGAGAGGGGTGCGATCTGTTCGACCTTCTCGGGCGCGGGGCCGGGTTTGGCGATGATGGCGTGCACGGTGGCGCCCATTTGGCACAGGCGCTCCTCGAACTCGGTGGAAACGTTGGCCTGGGGCCAGCTGGGCTCGTTCAAGAGGTCGTTGGTGCAGGCAAGGGGCTCGTATCCCGCAATCTGGTATTGCGTGAGCGAGAACTTGAAGAGCGGCTCGGAGTCGGTCTTTTGGCACACCACGCCGTCGGGGGCCAGGATGGAGCGGTAGCCCATGAGGCGCTTGGCGTGGGAGAGCCTGCGCACGGCTGCCTTGCTCTGCGGGAACGGAGCCGAGAAGTTGAGGTGGATGCGCGCCAGTTCGCCGGGGGCGAAGAAGCGGCACACGTCGTCCTGGGTGTCGAGGACGAACACAGCGTTGTACACACCCTCCTCGATGGCACGCTGCGCGGCGAGCACCACGCAGACCTCCTCCACATCGACGCCCACGAAGAGCACGTCGGGCTCGGCCTTGGCGCTCTCGATGGCGAAGCCGCCTTTGCCGCAACCCAGGTCAAGACGGACCTCGCGGGCACGGGGCAGCAGCATCTCGGCCCAGTGGCCGGCACGCTCCTCGGGATCGTCGACGATGGCGTCGGCAAAGAGACGCCTGCGTTCGTCGAGGTTCTTGGGTTTGCGTGCGCGCATGGGCTTGCCTTTCGTTGGGTTTCGAGACGATGTGGCAGAATACCACGCCTATCTCGTGCGCCTGTGCTATAAATGCGTGCATAAGACAAACCCCATTGTGCAGAGAGAGTGCCCATGCCAGGTAAGCCCCAGGAAAAGCATGCCATCGACGAGCCGTTTTCTATGAGTGACCTGGGACGCGTCACCCTCAAGAAGGCATGGGGGCATTTCTGCACCATCACCCACCACAAATTGCTCGTGATGCGCTACTGCTTTCGCGTGGGCCTGTACCGCCAGGGCCTCGCACACGACCTGTCCAAGTACTCGCCCTGCGAGTTCATGGTCGGCGTGCGCTACTACCAGGGATTTCGTAGCCCTAACTCTGCCGAGCGCGCTGTAAAGGGGTACTCCGAGGCTTGGATGCACCACAAGGGGCGCAACCGCCATCACTGGGAGTACTGGGTGGACATCAAGGGCAACGGTGACCCCACGATGGAAGGCAAGCCCATGCCCACGCGCTATGTGGTCGAGATGTTCTGCGACCGCATCGCCGCGAGCCGCGTGTACAAGAAGGATGCCTACACTGACCGCAGCCCCCTGGAGTATTACGAGCTCGAGCATTCTGCACCTGTTGAGCTGCCCATTCATCCGATGACCGAAGCCCTGCTCAAGCGCCTGCTGGTGATGCTTGCCGAGCAAGGAGAAGAGGCGGCGTTTGCTCACGTGAAGCGCGAGATCGTGCGCAAGCGCTACGTCGAGGGCCCCGGCTGCAGGTTTTAGCCCGACGGCGGGCCCCGGTGCAGCTGTTTTCGGCCGCGGACGGCCAGGCGCACATCATTTAACATACATTTCAATGGTTCAAATGTATGTTAAATCATTAAAACACCAGTTGGCTGGTTTTTAGAAATTCTGAAATGTATGTTATTTGGTAGAGAAGCTTCGCGAGTCGGCTTTCCCGCCCACGAAAAAGGCCGACATCCGCAACTGGATGCCGGCCTTTGTTGGTCTGTGGGGGTTGCTTGTTACTCGGATTGCGCCTGTGCGTCGGAGTCGGGTGTCTTGCGCGTGCGTGTGCGGCGTGCGCGCGGCTTGGCAGGCGCAGGGTTGTCTGAGCCGACATCCTGAGTGACAGATACGGCCTCGGCAATTGCAGTCTCAGCCGATGCAGGGGCTTGCGAGGTCTCGGTCTTAACCTCGGCGGGAGCTTCCTTTGCCTTGGAGCGTGAGCGTGTCCTGGTGCGCTTGGGCTTGGGGGCGGTGTCGGCCTTGCTCGTAGGGGCGCTATCCGAAACGGGAGCGGGCTGATGGTCGGCCGCAATGTCGTTCTGCGGCTTGATTGCAGGGGTGCGCGCGGCGGCATGGGCAGGCTCATCTGTGCGCTTCGGTACATCTGAACTGGCAGTATCAATCGGCGTGGCCTCGGTCCTGTCCTTGGTCACATCGCCCTTTTGGTCGTCGGCGGACCGCTCTTGCTTGGACTTCGCGGGGCCATGCGCAGTTTTCTTGGCGGCCTTCTGACGGCGTTCCCGCGCCGTGATAACGACAGGCTCTGCCGCGGGTTCCGTGCTGGGAGTGGCGGAGAAGGAGACGGGGGCATCGACAGTAGACTTCCCGTCACTGGGTATGACCTCGCTACCAGTAGCGGGAAAATCGGCACGTCCTTCTTGGGCGCTTGTCTCTGCCAGGGAAGTCGTCTTTTGGACGTCCTCCTTGGTTGCTTGTGCTTGCTTGTCGCCCTGTGTGTTTGCCTGGTTCTTGGGCTTGCGGCTCCTACGGCGAGACTTGGGAGAAGTCTTGGAGTCCGAGGAATCCTTTTCATCCGTCTGGTCGACAGGGGAGGCACCTGCAATCGCAGGTAAAGAATCTTTCTCGGCAGCCTCATTGGAGGAGTTTGCTTTCTCCGCCGCGGTCGTATTGCTTGTCTCAGAAGCCGCTGTGCTGGCCTCGGCCGTGGTGCTTGCCTCTTGCTTCTGTTCGCTCTCAGTCGATGTATCTATCGGTGTCGCGCCTGCGACATCAGCCACTTGCGTTGCATCCGTCGCGTTCTTCGTGTCGTCCGTTTGTACTGCATCTGCCAGGTTTTCTGCCTGAGTTTTTTCCGGCGCACTCTCCTTGGCATCGGCTGCCTTGCGTGCGGCGCGGGAGCGGCGCCTGCGGGCAGAGCGCGACAGCGCACGTGGCTGCTCGGTGTTGTCGCTCGCGGTTTCTTCGATGTCAGCGGCGGGGCCGTCCGCCTCGGCGTTCGCATCGGGCGCGTCGTCTGCCGTGCCATCGTCGGCCACATCCAGCCCCGCGCCATCCGCAGCAAGAGACTCGACATCTACCATCTTGTCTGCCTGGGTCTCACCGTTCGAGCCAAACGCGCCCGCAACCTCCTCCATGCCCGTCGGCATCATGCGGAAGGCGCTTGCGATGTTGTTGGCTGCGTTGTATTCGACGTGGGCGCGCAGGTCGTTTGCGATCTGGGCCATCTGGTTTGCCAGCTCGGGCAGGCCGAACGAAAAGCCCAGGTGGATGATACCGTCGGCGTACCCCTTGCGCAAAAACTCGTTGCAGGGCGAGTCGGAAAGCGACAGCGCGGTGCGGTAGATGTTGCTGAACAGGTCGGCCACCTGCACGCCGGCAGAGTACTTGGAGTCCATATAGCGAATCTGCAGGTCGCTTATGAGCGGCTCTTCGCGGTGCATGAGGACGTTGCCGATGCTTTCGCACACCATGTCCTCGAAGCTTTCGCGAATGCCGCCGCGCATGTCGAGCGACAGGCGATAGGCGCCGCCCCGGGGCAGCTCGTCGCGCTCCAGGTAATAGGCCATGGCCTGGGCAATCATCGAGTCGTAGAGCAGCTCTTTGTCAAGCTTGCGCTCGCAGGCGTTCGCCGCTGCCGGGTCGATGGTGAGCAGGTAGATCTCGAGGTCGTTGTGCTCGAGGATCGTTTTTGCCAGGGCGAGCTTCTGGGCGGTTTTCATCTGCGAGGCCTTAATCTCGGCCTGTGTGGTCTTGTTGCGTGCGATGCAGCCTTCGAGTTTTGCCAGGTCGTTGACGAGCACCATCGCCATGGTAAAGACCTCGTCGCCGAAGCCCAGCGTGCCCGACTCGTCCAGGTACAGGCGCAGCTGCGCCGCCGAAGTGGCGGGGAAGAACATCATGATATGCCTTTCTGCGTACAGCCTCGCAGGTAAACGGTGGCAACGCAGCATCCGAACCGCCATGGTGTCGGGAGCCTTGCCTGGTCGGGGCGTCGAGCCCGGCGGCCATCCGTGCGAGGGCGGATGCGGGAAACTATAGCACGCCGCTTTCGAATCTGCGTGTCGCTCAAGCGCAGTCACACTGTGCGGCAGTGCTGCCGGCACTTTCAAAGAACCTCTGGGTTGGACATATGCCCAGCTACTTCAACAACTTCAAAGTCACTTCAAACAAGACTTCAATATGACTTCAAAGTGAGATTGAAGCTGGTGAAGTGCGCCTGGGAGCGAAAAAGGCCAGACAGCCCGAGGTGGGGTTGCCTGGCCGGTGTGCGGGAGGGTTTCTATGCTTTGAGTGCGGAGCTCTTACGCCAGGGCCTCGACGACGTCTTTGCCCAGGCCGATGCACTCCTCTTCGGCGGCCGCGTCGGGGTAGTCGTAGGCGATGACCGCGCCCACCACGTTGGCGCCGTCGGCCTCGGTGCGCTCCTGCCAGGTCTCCATCCACTCGCCCTCGTTCCACTCATAGGAGCCGAACAGGCCCACGGTGCGGCCCTTGAGCTGCTTTTCGCAGTCGGCGAACATGGGCTCGAACTCGTCGGGCTCGAGCTCCTCGGCACCCATGGCCGGGCAGCCGAAGATGACGGCATCGAACTCGCCCAGGCGTGCGGGGCCGAAGTCGGAGGCCTCGAGGATGGTGGGGGCGGCACCGCCCTCGATGACGCCCTTCTTCACGAGTTGGGCCATGGCGGCGGTGTTGCCGGTGCCGCTCCAGTAGACGATGGCGACCTTCTTCATTGCAGTGTCCTTTCAATCGGATTGCGGTGCGTGTTTGTATGTTGTCCGCGCCGACCTAAGGCCAATGCACGGGAAACAACCTGGTTGATGTCTTGCCTTAGGCGATGAGCTCGGAGAGCGTCGCTCCCGTGCGGTAGCGGGCCAGCGCCTGCGAGCGACATTCGCGCATTGCCTGCCAGCAGGCCTGTGCGCCCTCGGGGTCGATGTAGGCCTTCCAGACGCCGCAGGCGAGCTCGTCTCTGCCGTCGTGGGCGATGAAGGCAAGCACGTCGGCAAGGGGGTAGCCCAGCAGCACGCCCACCTCGTGGGGAAACGCGGGCGGCTCGTTGTCGATGCATGCGCAGGGCCGGCTGGGCAGCATGCTTGCAGATGCGGCGTCTACCTGGGCGTTTTCGGCGCGGGCGGCCACGGGCCCGTCTATCGTTTCCCGGCGCCTCTCGAATCCCGCCATCTTGATGCGAAGCGACCGTACGAGTTGGCGCGGGCCGGCCACGTCGAACCCCGCCTGCTGGAGAAAGGCGGCGACGTCGGCCTGGTCGACGAGGTTTGCCAGCTCCTGGCTGCGGCTCACGAGCATGAGGGCACGCCCACGACCCACCATGAGCACGTCGCAGCGTATGCCGCGCGAGCCGTACGTGCGTGTGAACTCCAAGGCGTGCTGGGCTGCCTGCCTGCGCACTTGCGCGTCGCACAGTCTCTCGCACGAGCAAGTGGCACATTCCTGGGGCCTGCGTGGGATGAAGTTGAAGAGCGCCGCGGGTTTGATGCCTGCCAGCACGCATGCGGCGTTGCGCACCACGCATTGGCAAAACTGCTCCTCAAACGCCATCCTGCACCTTACCCTTCAAGTAAGAGAAAGCTAACTAAAGTAACGAGGTGCACAATACCAATTCTCAGATGTTCGTCAAGTCTAACTAAAAAAGATACCGATATTCCCCCGCAAGTGATGCGAATCGGGCATCAAGCGGTGCCGAGGACCTGCCGGGCGCGCACCCCGGCAGGTCCCCCAGTCAGCTTCTCCACAATCCCCCTGTATCATGCGCCCCTGCTGAAGATGACGTTCGAGCGAGGAGTGCTCCCCATGTCCACCTATAAGTCCAAGCAGATGATCGTGATGCGCCGCGACCTCAAGATGCGCAAGGGCAAGATTGCCGCCCAGGCGGGCCATGCCTGCGTTGAGGCGACCCTCATGGCGCTCGCGCGCGAGCACAGGCTCGACCAGGTGCGCGTTACCGAAGACGGCGGCTGGGTCTACCTGGCCGATGACCCGGAGCGTCCCGAGGCCACCCCGCTTACCGACTGGTTTGACGCCGGCGTGGCCAAGATTTGCGTGTACGTGGACTCCGAGGAGGAGCTGCTCGACCTTGCCGCCAAGGCGCGCGAGCAGGGCTTTGCCTGCGCCCTCATCCGCGATGCCGGCCACACCGAGTTCCACGGCGAGCCCACCTACACCTGCCTGGCCCTGGAGCCCCTCTCGGCCGAGCAGGTCGATCCCCTCACCTCGGGCCTGCCGCTGTATTAAGTCTGCGCACCGCGCGTGGGGCGCGGGGTCTACAATGCTGCAGCTGTGTTTCCCGACGAGTCTGGCCGCATGTGCCGGAAGAAATTGAGGTTGAGGTGAGAGAGGCGTTCAAGCGGGCGCTCAAGCCGGCGCTGCCCATCATCGCGGGCTACATCGTGTTGGGGCTTCCCTGCGGCATCCTGTCTGCGACGGCAGGCATGAGCTGGTGGATGGTGGCGATCCTGAGCATCGTGTTCTACTCGGGCGCGGGCCAGTACATGATTCCCAACATGTGGCTTGCCGCCAACCCCATAACGGCCATCATCGCCTCGGTGGGCCTCGTCAACACCCGCCAGATGCTCTATGGCACGTCGCTGTCGCAGTTCTGCGGCAACGCGGGTAAGGGACTCGCGACGTTCTTTGGCGCCACGGTGACCGACGAGAGCTTCGGGGTGAACTACGCGAAGTTCCTGGGGGGCGACTGGAGCGTGAAGGACGCCCTTGCCGTCAACCTATACTGCCAGACCACCTGGATGCTTTCGTGCACCGTGGGCTGTATCCTGGGCTCCGCTGTGGCTATTCCCTCGGCGCTGGCCTCATTTGCCATGACATCGCTCTTCCTGTGCCTGCTGTGCATGCAGCCCACCACGGCCGAGAATGGCGTTGTCGTCGCGGCTGCGGTCCTGGGCGTGGTCGTGTGCAAGCTTGTGGGGCTCTCCGGCGCCGCCATCTTCCTGGGCGCGGTCATCGGCATCGTCTGCGGCATGCTGTTCGGCTCGCGTGTGAGCCGCGCGGCCAAGCAAGCCTCCTGCGAGAAGGGAGGCGATCGCTAATGCCGATTAAAGACTTCCTTATCATCCTGGTGGGCGTGAGCGTGCTCATGTTCGTGTGCCGCGTGGCTCCCGTCGTGCTGCTCAAGGGCCGCGACCTGCCCGATGGTGTCAAGCGCGCCTTGGGGTACATCCCTGCTGCCGCCTTTGCCGCCCTTGTGGCCAACGACCTCTTCGACCCGGCGGACTTTGCTGCGGGCGTCGATCCCATGACGTGGGCCGGCCCTCTCATTGCGGCTGTTGTCGTTGCTGTGGTTGGTTTCAAGACCAAGTCGATGGCGTGGTGCATCGTGTCTGGCGTGGTGTCGCTTGCCATCGTGATGTACGTGCCGGGCTTGATTATGTAGGACTTGTGAGTAAAGAACTTCCCTCTTGCAAGGGTATAGGGGATATGGCAATATATCTCCTCGCAGCAGCGCAACGGAGCAAAGCGACGACGCGCCAAGCCGCCAAGTGGGGTGGTAGCTCAGCTGGTTAGAGCGCCGGCCTGTCACGCCGGAGGTCGCGGGTTCGATCCCCGTCCATCCCGCCACTTGCTATTGACAAGCCCGGAGGCATTCGCCTTCGGGCTTTTTTAATATGAGAGAGCCATTGTCAATAGGCATGCTGAAATCGGGCCGGGTGAATTTCCACCTTGCCCGATTTCTTTTTTCGTTCCAGCCGGAGGGGCCCGCGCCGGGGTTTCGTCCATACTAGTCGACGCTTGCCTGGCAAGCTAATATCCGCGGGCTCGCGGGCGGCGCGACGGACGGCCCGTCGCATATGTTGCCGCGCGCTACCGCATTTCGATTCTCCGTCCGGGGCCCCCGTCCGAAATCCAGAGTCAGTCTCGTTTGTCGGGCGCGGCCTTCCGGCTGCCCATAAAAAGGCTCGTGGACGGGCCCCGGCGACGCGTCGGGGCGCGGGCCCTCCCGGCTGGAGGGGTTGTCGGGGTTCACGTGATGGGCCTCGGGGCGTCAGCGCAGCGTGCCCTCCGCCCGGCAGCCCACCTCCCACACCCAGCAGGCCAGCTCGCGGGCCACCGCGACGTTGGCCACGCAGGGGCGCTTGCCGGCCTCCCGGAGCGCCCTGTGCCTGGCCGCCAGGCGCGCGGTGCACTTGGCGCACCTGCGCTCTATGTCGGCCGGGACGGCATCGCGGCCCGCCTTGGGCGGCTTGGGCGAGGGAGAGCACGAGGCGAAGTGCCACGCGGCCTCCACCAGGGCGCGCCTGGAGGCGGCGTTGCCCGTCTTGGTGATGCCGCCCCTGGCGACCTTCTCGCCGCTGGAGTGCTCCGAGGGCACGAGGCCCACCCAGGCGGCGTAGGCCGGCGCCGAGCGGAACCGCGAAAAGCTGCCCGCCTCGGCGGCCAGGCAGAAGGCCGTCACGGTGTCGACGCCCTTGATCCGGCGCAGGGCCCCGACGACGGGTGCCCACCTGGGCCTCGCCGCCTCCTGCGCCACGAGCCTCTCGAGCTTGAGCTTGGAGGACTCCTCGTGCCGGACGTCCTCCACGTAGTGGTCCAGGGCCGCCTTGGCCGCGGGCTCGGGCATCTTCACCTTGGCGACCCAGGACCACCAGGCGGCGGTCCACGCGCCCCTGCGCCTGCCGAGCGCGTCGGTCTCGTCGAAGACGTGGCCGCGCCGGAGCAGGAACTTCGAGAGCCGCTGGCGGGCGCGCTGGACGTTGTCGCGGGCGTCGTCGAGGGCGCGGGAGAGGTCCCTGGCCGCCTCGACCTCGGCGTCGGGCACGGGCACCACGACCACGTTGTTGGTGGCGAGGAGCCTGGCGAGGAACGCGGCGTCCCTGCGGTCGTTCTTGACCCTCTTGTCCGCGGCCGGCCTCTGCATCTTGGACACGGCGCCCACCACGCAGTCCACGCCGAGGGCGCGCAGCTCGCGGCACAGGGCGAACCCCGTGGGGCCGCTCTCGTAGACGGCCCTGGGGGACTCGAACGACAGCACCCACTCGGCGATGGGCCCCGCCCCCGGCCCGAACCTCCTCTCGACCACCTCGCCGGTGTAGAGGTTGAACGCGGCGGCGGAGACGGACCTGGCGTGCACGTCGAGCCCTACTGATGTAACATGCGGCATTGGGGAGCCCCCTCCCGTGCGTGCGGTGTCGGGCACCGCAGGGACCGATACGACGAGCCCATTGTGGCAGCCCCAGCCCGCGAAAACCACACGACGTGAGTGGCACGAGGAGAGGGGGCTCCCCCAATGGCTCTCTCATATCGTCTCGTTTCTGGCCACCCATGCGAAACCATGGGGGAGAGTGCCCGTCCGCACAACCCTCGCCAAACTAGGAACCCCGCCTTCCAGCCCTTGCACGGGGTTGAAAGACGGGGTTCCTTTGGTAGGGTGGCGGTGGGCGGCCGCCAGATGGATCAACCTAGTAGTTCACAACCTGCTGCACAAAGTAGCTGCGGGGATGTGCGCACACGGGGCAGACCTCGGGTGCCTCCTTGCCGATGTGCAGGTGTCCGCAGTTCTGGCACTTCCACACCACGACGTCGTCGCGCTTGAAGACCTCGCCGGACTCCAGGCGTGCCATGAGGGCGCGGTAACGCTTCTCGTGAGCGGCCTCGACGTCGGCCACGCCGCGCATCTTCTCGGCGATCTCGTGGAACCCTTCCGCGTCTGCCGTGGCGGCGAACTCCTTATACATGTGGGTCCACTCTTCGTTCTCGCCGGCAGCGGCAGCTGCGAGGTTCTCGGCGGTGGAACGAATCTCGCCGCCCTCGAGGTACTTGAACCAAAGCTTGGCATGCTCGCGCTCGTTGCCGGCCGTCTCGGTGAAGATCTCGGAGATGCCGACGTAGCCGTCCTTCTTGGCCTTCGAGGCAAAATAGGTGTACTTGTTGGTGGCCATCGACTCTCCGGCAAAGGCGGCCTCAAGGTTCTTCTTGGTCTGAGAGCTCTCGAATTCCATGACAGTTCCTCCATCTCGTTTTTAAGCAGCGTTACCGCGGCTTCAGAGGGCTTATACCACGCTTTGCGCGCGATGAAGCGAGATTCTCAAACCATTGATACTCTGCTCGTTGAGACTTGCCGCGCCGCTTATCGCGCGTTCCACAGCCCTTGCTCGTCACGGGTGCAGAAACCCTCTTTTGCCAGGTCGGCAAGGATGTCTTGGACAAGGGCGACCTCGGGGGCGGGCCTGCCGGCGCCGAGCTCCTTGCTGGCAAGTCGGGCGTAGACCTCCTGCTCGGGGAGCGACTCGCCTTGTGCGTGGGCACCCAGCAGGATGCGCACGATGCCTGCGCGTTTCTGCCTGCGCGACCCTGCAAAGGGCGACTGGCGCGTGTAGGCGCGGGCGCGGCGCGTGGGGTTGGGAAGCGTCTTCTTGAGATGGGCACCGATGTCGAGCAGACCGTAATACCAGCCGCGCACGTCCTGGCCGCTGGGAGGGCAGGTGAGCTCCACCAGGGGTACGAGCTCCTTGTCGGCCACCTTGTCCGTTCCGGGGAAAAACTCGTGGATGAGGACGGCGCGCACGTTGGTCTCCAGGTAGACGCCGTGTTCATCGAAGGCGAAGGCGCGGATGCCGGCCGCCGTGGAGGGGCCGATGCCAGGAAGCGCTGTGAGTTCCTTCACGCCGTGGGGCCAGATGCCGTCGAACTGCTCGACCACGGTCTGAGCGCAGCGGTGAAGCGCGAGCGCCCGCCTGTTGTACCCCATGCCCTGCCAGGCTTGCAGCACCTCTGCCTGAGGGGCCTGGGCAAGCGCCTGTACGTTGGGGAAGCGCTCAAGCCAGTCGGCCCAGCGACCCTGCACACGCACGACCTGCGTCTGCTGGAGCATGACCTCGCTGATCCACACGAGGTAAGGGTCGTCGACGCCCCTCCAGGGAAGCTCGCGCCACAGAGACGCGGCCAGCGCGCGCATGCGCTCCTGGAACGCCTCCACACCCTCGGCGAGCAGGGCTTCCATGCCACAGGGGCGGCCGAGACCGTCGGCGGGGTTTTCGATTGCTTGCATATCGCTTGCGGGCGTCAGTCCCGCCTGCGCTACTTCCACTCCAGAATCTCCCAGCCCAGCCTCTTGGCGTGGCAACGCAGCATGACATCGGGGTTCACGGCGTGGGCGGTCTGGGCCATCTGGAGCATGGGGGCGTCGGTGTGATGGTCGCCGTAGGCGTGCACGAGCTCCCAGCCGTCCTTGCCGAACGTGGCGTCGGCCCAGGTGCGGATGCGGCGGACCTTCTCCTCGCCTGCCGGGGTCTCGCCGGCAACGGCGCCGGTGTAGCGGCCGGACTCGTCGCGCTCCATGACGGTGCCCATGCAGGTCTCGCAGCCCAGGTACTCGCGTGCCACGCGGGCGACCTCCTCGAAGGTCGCGCTCACAAGCGCCACGTGGTCGCCTGCCGCGACGTGCTCCTTGACCTTGGCGATGCCGTCGGCGCGGTAGCGCGGGACCATGATGTCGTCGTGGAACATCTCCATCATGCGATGGATGCCCTCGGGGGTGTATTGCGACAGGTCGGTGAAGATGCGCTCACGGGGCTCGTTCTGGCGATAGGGGAGGTGGAGCTTGTAGCGGATGCCCCACCAACTGCACAGGGCGATGGTGCGAATGCGCACAAGGCGACGCGTCATGAGGTATTTGAGGATGAGCGTGCCAGATTGGCCCTGCAAAAGAGTGCCGTCGATGTCGAAGGCGACAACGCGCGCTTTTGTCATGACGCTCCTTTTCGCAGCTAGAGGCCGAAATCAGACAAGTAAACAAGCCAAACGCCCTATAGGATACCCTAAATGCAACCGCTTGCGTGCTTGAATCTGCCGCCCTCGCCAAACAGCGCAAACCAGACGTCGGCCGCACGTACCTGAAACGTGGGGGTTGGACGCGAGGAGTAAAACCCCCTTACACCACGTGCTTTCATGCTTTAGTATTGCCTGCGTACACCACTCGTTTTATTGGAGGCGCGACCCTTGCTCGCTGAACGATTCCTCTCCACCGTTGTGGGCACCATGGCCAAGTCTCAGCTTGTTCTCAAGCCTACGACCGAGACGCATTTTCCGGCCCCCGAACCCGGCCGTAAATACATGCTCTACCTGCATGTTCCTTTCTGCCAGGTGCTGTGCCCCTACTGCAGCTTCAACCGTTACCACTTCCGCGAGGAGGTGGCCAGGCCCTACTTTGCCAACATGCGCAAAGAGATGATGATGCTCAAGGACCTGGGCTACGACTTCGAGAGCCTCTACTTCGGCGGCGGCACGCCCACCATCCTGCTCGACGAGCTGTGCGCCACCATCGACCAGGCGCGCGAGAACTTCTCCGTCACCGAGGTGGCCGTGGAGACCAACCCCAACCACCTGGTGGACCCGTGGCTTTCGCAGATGGAGGGTCGCGTGCAACGCCTCTCCGTGGGCGTGCAGAGCTTCGATGATGGCCTGCTCAAGCAGATGGACCGCTACAAGAAGTACGGCTCGGGCGAGGAGATCTTCGAGCGCATCCAGGCCGCCAAGAGCCACTTCGACCTCATCAATGTCGACATGATCTTCAACTTCCCCTCGCAGACCGAGGAGATCCTGCGCAGCGACCTCGAGAAGATCCGTGCCTGCGGGGCCCAGCAGACCACGTTCTCGCCACTCTACGTGTCGCACGGCACGCAGCAGAAGATGGCCCAGACCCTGGGCAAGCTCGACTACCCGCGCGAGTACGAGTTTTACAAGATCATCGACGAGACGCTGGCCGGCAGGGAGAACCCCGACTTCCACCGCTCGACCCTGTGGACCTTCACGCGCAAGGACGCCAACACCGACGCGTCCGCGCCGCAGATCGAGGAGTACCAGACCAACTACGACGACTACCCTGCCATCGGTTCGGGCTCCATCACGCACCTGGCGGGCGCCCTGTACGTGAACCACTTCAGCATCGCCGACTACAACGCCGCGATCGAGTCGGGCAAGATGTCCATCATGGGCAAGGCAGCCATGTCCAAGCGCAGCCTCATGCGCTACAGCTTCTTGGTGAACCTGTACAAGCTGCGCCTGGACAAGCGCGCGTTCAAACGCGAGTTCGGCTGCTCGGTCGAGGCGGGCCTGCCTGCCGAGATGGCCTTCATGGCGCTCAACGGCGCCTTTGCCACCAACAACGCCGACGAGCTCACGCTTACGCCGCGCGGCCGCTACCTGGTCGTCGTGATGTACCGCAAGTTCCTCTCGGGCATGAACAACCTGCGTGAGCAGGCGCGCGCGTGCCTGAGCGGCGCCGAGCGCCAGATTCTGTTCGAGGACAGCGAGGACGTGCTGTAAGGCGCGCAGGACCAGGAGGTTTGACGCATGCATTCAGAGGACGTGGCGACGCTTCCGCCCGAACAGCGCGCCCTGCTCGACGCGCTCGTGTTGCTTGACAATGCCGACGGCGCCTATGCGCTGCTGCAGGACCTGTGCACGCCGCGCGAGATCGAGGACCTCTCGCGCAGGCTTCAGGTGGCGCGCATGCTCGATGCGGGCGCGAGCTACGAGCGCATCCAGGCCAAGACCGGCGTCTCGTCCACCACGGTGGCGCGCGTTGCCAAGTGCCTGAGCTACGGGCCCGGCGGTTATCGGCAGACGCTTGACAAGCTGCCTGTGTACGTGGACGAGCCCGTAGGGCCCGCGCTGTAGGAAACCACGCCGCCCGAGGTGGCGGACGAGCTGAGAAAGGGGCATCCCCCATGCCTGGAATTACGGAGCGGTTGGGTTCGGACGTGCTCGTGGTGCAGGGTGCCGTGGGCACCTACCTGGCCCAGAAGGGCTTCGAGGGCAACGTGTGCAGCCTCAACCTCGAGGAGCCCGATGCTATCGAGCAGATGCACCGGCTCTATCGCATCGCGGGCGCCGACTGCGCCGTGACCAACACGTTTTGTGCCACAAGCTCGTGCCTGGCGCAGGAGGGGCTGGCCGGCCAGGTCGGTGCCATCAACATGGAGGGCGTGCGCTTGGCCCGCGAGGCGGGCTTCCCCCATGTGCTGGCCGCCATGGGCCCATGCGGCGTGCAGGTCGAGCCGGGCAGCGGCCTGGCTGCGCTTGAGGCACGTGCGTCCTGCGATGAGGCGGCCGCAGCGGCGCAGGCGCAGGGCCCGGCCGTGGGGTACGCGAGCGCCCGCGAGCAGTACCTGGAGCAGGCGGCTGCCTTGTCGGCTGCGGCGCCCGATGCGATCCTGCTCGAGACCTTCACCTCGCTCGACGACGCCCTGGCGGCGCTCGATGCGGCGCAGACCGCCTGCGACCTGCCTGTTTTCGCGTGCATGAGCTTCGTGGGGCCCGATGCGCCCGACGCCGCCGAGTGCGCGCGCATCCTTGAGCGCGCCGGTGCCGCGGCCGTGGGCTGCAACTGCATGGCTCCCGAGGAGACGCTTGCCTGCGTGCGCGCGATGAGGGCCGCCTGTGGGCTGCCGCTCATCGCGCTGCCTTCCGCGGGTGCCCCCCGTGAGCTGCCGCGTCGTGGTCTTGTTTGGCCGGTGAGCCCCGATGACTTCGCGGTTGCGGCGGCCCGGCTTGTGGCGGCGGGCGCGAGCCTTGTGGGCTCGTGTTGCGGTTCTACCCCCGCCTGCACGGGTGCGATATACGCCGCCGTGGGTGGGATGGCGTTTCCTGAGGCGCAGGAGTAGAAGCCTGGCTGTCATGCCGCCTGGGGCGGGGTGACAGCTTTTTTGCTGCGCCTTGTGCCGGGGCTCCGAAGCGCCTTGGTGTCCCAGGGCCTGGTGTCCCAGCACCCTCGCATTGAGGCAGCTGATTGTAAAATTGCTTGTTTTACCTGCACGTTTGATTGACTGTTCGAGGAGTGTTACCCGTGACTGATGAGCAAAAGCCTGCAGCTGTAAGCGTCGCCGGCACAACGGCCGACCCCAACCCGCTTGGGTCGGCACCCGTCCCACGCCTGTTGCTCAAATTCGCCCCGCCCGCCATCCTCTCGATGATGGTGAGCGCCGTCTACAACCTTATCGACACCTTCTTCGTGGGTCACGGCGTGGGTGACGCCGGCATTGCGGCCACCACGGTCGCCTTCCCGCTCATGATGCTCACGGGTGCCTTCGCCGCGTGGTTCGGCGTGGGCGGCAACGCCATCGCAGCCCTTCGTCTGGGCGAGCGCAAGGTCGAGGAAGCCAACCGCGCCATGTCGGTCACGCTGCTCATGCTCATCGTGGTGCCCCTCGCGCTCACGATTGTCGCTGAGCTGTTTCTCACGCCCACGCTCGACTTCTTGGGTGCCACCGACACCAACCGCGAGTACTCCCACCAGTTCTGCTCCATCATCCTGGCGGGCTTCACCATCCAGGCCATCGGCCTGGGAATCTCGAACTTCATCCGCACCGACGGCGCGCCCAACACCGCGCTTGCCGTGACGTTTGCCGGTGCGGTTGTCTCGGCGTTTGCAAACTACCTGCTCGTCATGGTGATGGGCATGGGCATGGTGGGTTCGGCCGTCGCCACCGTCATCGGTCAGACCGTGACCACCGTGCTTGTGCTGGCGTACTTCCTGCGCGGCAAGTCCAAGCTCAGCTTCCGCCGCAAGTTCATCCGTTTCGACGGCCCGATGATTCGCAGCATCACGGCCATCGGCCTGTCGTCGTTCTGCGTGCAGGTAGCCTCGGCGCTTACGTCCTCGATGCTCAACCTGCAGATCACCAACCTCGGCGCCACAGACGTCATCGGCGCCGACGGCGGCCTCACGGCCATCGGCACGGTGAACAAGGTCATCTCGCTGCTCTTCTTCGTTGTCCTGGGCTTCTCCATCGCCGCCCAGCCCATCCTGGGCTACAACTACGGCGCCCAGAACTACCGCCGCGTGCGCAAGGCGCTGTGGTGGACGGTCGGCGCCGCCATCGTGACGAACCTCATCCTGTGGACGACGTGCCGTGCGCTGTCCGACCAGATCATGCTCTTCTTCAACGTGGGTCACGACCTGCTCGACTTTGCTGCCCAGAGCCTGCTGTTCATGACGCTCATGTTCCCGGTTGTGCCGTTCCAGGTGGTGTGCTCCAACTACTTCCAGGCCACGGGCCAGCCGATCAAGGCCACGATCCTCACGCTCACGCGCCAGCTCATCTTCTATCTGCCGGCGCTCTTCATCGTGCCTGCCGTGCTGCCCAACTTCCTGAACCTCACGCCCCTGGCGGCGCTGCCCCTTGCCCCGGCCTTTGCCGACGCGCTCGCCATCATTGTTACGGGCGTCTTTGTGGCGCGCGAGATGGGGCGTCTTGCGCGCCTGCAGGCCGAGCACGACAAGCGGGTTGCCGCCCACGAGCAGACGTGGGCCCAGGTGGGCGAGCGTGCTGCTGTGGCGGTCGCTCAGAGCAAGGAGGCATAGGGCATGGATGAGAAGAACCTGGTGGAGAAGACAGGCGCGCCGTGCACCGGGGGTGTCGCAGGCACGGCGAAGCCCGGTGCGGCTTCCCCAGCTGCCCCGGCTCCCAAGCCCAAGCCGGCCTCGCCCTTTGTTCGCGCGGAGAACGAAGACGACGACGGCTACGACCCCTACTCCGACCGTCCTGCGCGCAAAGAGCCCCTCTTCGAGCGCGACCCCTGGGCGTAAGGAACCGGTCGCGCGGCCTGCGCGCTGAGGCCGAACGGTTGGCTGTGCGGCATGGCTTACTCCGTGCGTTATGGCTGGAGTGAGGCTGTTCGGCGAGGGTGCTTGCGCCGTGCGTGGTAGAGTTTTGTGTACGTGGTATCTGCGGTTGCCGTCTTGGCGAGTTTCATCTCAAGGCGTCGCGACCGTCCTGTGATTGTCATGCTTGCTTGTATATGGAGGACATCTCAATGAAAGCAATCATTCCTGCCGCTGGCCTGGGCACGCGCTTCCTTCCTGCGACGCATCTCGTTCCCAAGGAGATGCTGCCGGTGCTCGACCGCCCGGTCATCCAGCATGTGGCTGAGGAGGCCCTCGCCGCGCCCGAGTGCGACGGCTGCGTCATCGTGACCTCCGTGACCAAACCCCTCATCGAGGGCAACTTCACTCCCGACCCCGCCTATTCCGAGATGCTGCGCGGCCGCGGCAAGGACAAGTATGCCGATGCCGTCGACCATGCCGGCTCGCTGCCTGTTTCCTATGTCTACCAGGAGGAACCGCTCGGCCTGGGTCACGCCGTGCTGTGCGCCGCCCCCCAGACGGGCGACGACGCCTTCTACGTGCTGCTCGGCGACGTCGTGGTGCCCGAGCACACCATCCTGCCCAAGCTCGCCGAGGTGAGCCGCGCTCACAACGGCGCGAGCGTCATCGCCGTCGTGGCTGTGCCCGACTCCGAGGTCTCGCGTTTCGGCATTGTGGGCGGCCAGTTTGTGGGCACGCTCGCCGGCGCCGAGGGTGCCGCAGCCAACGAGCCCGGCGCCGTGTGGAAGATCGACCAGATGGTTGAGAAGCCGGCCCTTGAGGACGCCCCCTCCAACCTGGCCATCTTCGGCCGCTACCTGCTCTCCGCCAAGGTCATGGAGCTGCTCGCGACTCAGGAGCCCGGCAAGGGCAACGAGATCCAGCTCACTGACGCTCTTGTGCGCGCCCTGGCCGAGGAGGAGATGTACGCCGTGGTCATCGACCTCGCCGAGGGCTATGACACGGGCACCATTCCCAACCTCATTGCCGCCAACGTGCGCATGGCCCTGGCCGACGAGCGTTACGCCGCCAGCCTGCGCGAGGTTCTCGGCGACGTGCTCGCCTAAGGCCGTATATCTCCCCGCACTGAAGGGCGCGTCCAATTGTGGGCGCGCCCTTTTGTTTCCAGGTTGCAACCGTTACGGCCCTTTTGGCGTGGTTTTGCTACCATGGCCTCGCAAAACTTTATGAGACAAAGGAGCTTCCCCATGGACGATACTCAGCTCATTTCTAATATCGAGGCATACGTCGAGCGCGTGTGGCCCGCTGTGGTCGAGGACCTGGCCGCGCTTGTGGCCATTCCCAGCGTGGCCGAGTCCGACAAGGCCGAGGAAGGTGCCCCCTACGGCCCCGAGGCAAAGCGCGCCCTCACCTGCGCGCTCGACATGGCGAAGCGCCTGGGCCTGGAGCCTCACGACATGGACGGCTACATCGGCTATGCCGACCTGCCCGGCAAGAGCGCCACGCAGATCGCCACTATCGCGCACGTCGACGTGGTGCCGGCCGGTGTGGGTTGGACCCAGGACCCCTTCACCATGACCGAGCGCGAGGGCTATCTCCTTGGGCGCGGCGTGATTGACGACAAGGGTCCGGCTGTCCTCACTGCGTATATGGCCCGTTACTTCATCGAGCGCGGTGAGACGCTGCCCTACAGCCTGCGTCTCATCTTCGGCAGCGACGAGGAAGTCGGCATGACCGACGTCGATCACTACCTGTCGGTGCATGAAAGCCCTGCTTTCCTCTTTACGCCCGACGCGAGCTTTCCCGCCGGCGTGGGCGAGAAGGGCCACTGCGGCGGCACGTTTACCTCTCCCGCGCTTGAGGGCGGCCTGCTCGTCGCGCTCGAGGGCGGCACGGTGACCAACGCCATCCCTGGCCTGGCGCAGGCTTGGGTCCTGGCTGATGCCGCCACGTTGCCCCAGGTAGAGGGCATCGAGGTTGCTGCCTGCACGGCAGCTGACCTGCCCGAGGGCACGAAGGCCCCCGCGGCTGGCTCCGCACTTGCCTGCATCACCGCGCATGGCAAGGGTGGGCATGCCTCGCTTCCCGAGGGCACGCACAATGCCATCGGCATGTTGGTGAACTACCTCCTGCGTGCCGACCTCGTCGAGGGCGCTGAGCGCGACTACCTCGAGCTTCTTTCCCAGCTGCATGCCTCCACGGATGGTTCGAGCGTGGGCATCGACGCAACCGACGACCTTTTCGACCCGCTCACCTGCATCGGCGGCACCATCCACAAGAAGGCGGGTCGCATCGAGCAGACCATCGACATCCGCTACCCCAAGTCCACCACCACGGCTCACATGGTGCCCATCCTCGAGGAGCTTGCGACCAAGCATGGATCTGTGTTCACGCTGACCTCCGACGCCGTGCCCTTCTATGTGGCGCCCGACCACCCTGCCATCCAGGCACTCATCGGCGCGTACAACGAGTTCACGGGCAAGCAGGCCGAGCCCGTCACCATGGGCGGCGGCACGTATGCTCGCAAGTTCGCCTGCGCGGCGAGCTTTGGCCCCGAGGAGCCCGGCGAGGAATTCCCGAGCTTCGTGGGCTCCATGCACGGTCCCGACGAGGGTGTTTCCGTTGAGCTGCTCCAGCGCTCGCTCAAGATTTACATCTACGCCCTCGCCAAGCTCATGGAGCTGGAGTTCTAGCTAGCGTATGGGTTGCTGGGGTGCAGAATCCGCGTGCGGCCGTACCGCGCGGGGCATTCTGCGCCCCAAAGGTTCGGGTTCGGTTTAAAAAATGAGGGCATGTTTGCGTTTTAATTTGACTGACTAGAGTTGCCCGGAAATCGGCAAGCCATCTAGCTGGTAGAACGTTGAGCGTCTTGCTTTGGATGCTGAGCGGGTTCGATTTAAAACGCAAACATGCGTCGTTTTTTGCGCGACGAGGCGTGGCGCAGGTGTAGAAGGGGCCGTTGCGATGCTGCATGTGGACAACGAGAATGTGCGGACGCACCTCTTCGAGGGCAATTTCGGGCTGGAGCGCGAGAACCTGCGCGTGACGCCCGAGGGGTTTCTCGCCCAGACGCCCAACCCCTTCGGTGGCCACGGCCATATCGTGCGGGACTTCTCCGAGATACAGTGCGAGATCAACACGGGTATCTCGGGCAGCCCTGGGGCATGCGTGGCCGAGCTTGTCGGCTACGATGCGGTCGAGCAGCGCACGCTTGCTGCCATGGAGCCCCCCGAGCTGCTCTGGCCGTTCTCGAACCCGCCCTACATCAGAAGCGAGAACGACGTTCCCATCGCGCAGTTCTGCGACGAGCAGGCCGAGAAGACGGTCTACCGCCAGTATCTTTCCGACCGTTATGGGCGATACAAGATGGTCTTCAGCGGCATCCACTTCAACTTCTCGTTTACCGATGCGCTGCTTGAGGCGAACTGTGTCGCAGCCGGTGGGACCGACTTTGCCGCCTACAAGGATGCGTTCTACCTCGACTTGGCGCAGAAGGCGGTGGCTTTTGGCTGGATTATGACCGCCGTGACGGCCGCGAGCCCGCTGCTTGATTCGTCCTATGCCGAGAAGGCACTCTTCGGCGACGACCTCTACCTGGGCATGGGGAGCGTGCGCTGCAGTGAGCTGGGATATTGGAACGAGTTCACGCCCATCTTGGACTACTCGAGCATTGCAGCCTATGCCGCGCGCATCCAGGCCTACGTTGACCAGGGGCTCATTCGTCAGCCCAGCGAGCTCTACTATCCCGTGCGCGTGAAGCCGCGCGGCGCCTATGGCATCGACACGCTGCGTCCGGGCAACACGAGCCACATCGAGCTGCGCATGTTCGACCTCAACCCCCTGTATCCGGCAGGGGTCAACGAGGCCGACGTGTACTTTGCCCAGCTCTTCCTCGTGTGGCTTGCAAGCTTGCCGGCAATGCGCCTTACGGGCGCCCAACAGATCCAAGCGGCGGCGAACTTCAAGCGAGCGGCCCACTACGACCTGCGCACCGTGAAGATTGACGTGCCGGGCTGGGGTGTGGACTCCGTCTCGCATTCGGCCATGCGCCTGCTTGCCGAGATGAAGGCGTTCCTGCGTCGCGTGGATGCGCCTCAGAAGGCCTTCGACTGCCTGGCTTACCAGCGTCGCAAGTTCACCGACCCCGACGAGGCGCGCTACACCCACATCGTGCGCGAGCGCTTCTCGGGCGGCTTTGTGCAAAAAGGCCTCGACCTGGCAAAGAAATACCAGGTCGAGGCCTTGAAAGGGCCTATGGTGCAGTAAGGGCGCGAGCCTTACAGTGCCGCTTTGACGGCCTTGAGAAGCTCGCCGTAGTCCTCGAAGGCAGGAACCTCGGGGTGGCTGGCCTGAATCTCAGGCGTGGAGCGGAACAGGAACCCTGCCTTGCTGGCCTCGATCATGCCCAGGTCGTTGTAGGAGTCACCGAAGGCTATGGTGTCGTAGCCGCAGGAATGCAGGGCCTGCACTGTCGTGAGCTTGGAAGGCGTGCAGCGCATTTTGTAGCCGGTGATGCGGCCGTTGGGGGCAACTTCGAGCGTGTTGCACATGATGGTAGGCCAGCCGAGCTTGCGCATGAGGGGCTGGGCGAACTGCTCGAAGGTGTCGGACAGGATGATGACCTGCGTCGTCGCGCGCAGCTCGTCGAGAAACTCGCGGGCGCCCTCAAGGGGCTCGATGGTCTCGATGACCTGCTGAATCTCCCTGATGCCCATGTTGTGCTCGGCGAGCACGCCCAGGCGCCACTTCATGAGCTTGTCGTAGTCGGGCTCGTCGCGCGTGGTGCGCGTCAGCTCGGGGATGTTGGCCGCACGGGCGAACTCAATCCAAATCTCAGGAACGAGCACGCCTTCCAGGTCGGTGCAAACGATGTTCATGCCAAGGGTCCTTCCACATCGAGGGAATATGAAAAGGGGCGCACCGCCAGGCGCGCCCCTCGCAGCGCATCAGGTTCCGCATCACGCCTTGCTATTTCACGACGCGGACACGATACATGCCGGGGATGGCCTTCAGTGCCTCCACCGTCGCCTCGGTGGCGGGCTCGCCCAGGTCGAAGAGGGTGTAGGCGTTGTCGCCAAGCGACTCGTTGGCCATACGCGTGATGTTGACGCCCTGGGCGGCAAGCGCAGCCGTGAGCTGGCCGATCATGTTGGGAATGTTGGCGTGCAGGGCCGCGATGCGGCCGGCGTCGCGGCACACGCCCATGTGGACGGCCGGGTAGTTCACCGAGTTGGTGATGTTGCCGTTCTTCAGGTAGTCCTTGAGCTGGGCGACTGCCATGGTGGCGCAGTTCTCCTCGGCCTCGGCGGTGCCGGCGCCGGCGTGGGGCGTCACGACGGTGTTGGGCATGCGCAGCACCTTGGGCGTGCAGAAGTCGGTGAAGAACTGCTTGATCTTGCCCGAGCGAAGCGCGGCGTCCACGGCGTCCTCGTCGACGAGCGTCTCGCGGGAGTAGTTGAAGAGCTTCACGCCGTCGGGCATGGCGTCGATCTGCTGCTTGCCGATGAGGCCCCAGGTGTCGGGCTCGCTGGGCACGTGCACGGTGACGTACTCGCTCCTGGCGCACAGGTCGTTGAGGTCGTCGAGGCGCACGACCTCGCGGGAGAGCTGCCAGGCGTCCTTCACGGCGATATAGGGGTCGTAGCCGTAGACCTTCATGCCCAGGTCAACCAGGGCGTTTGCAACCTTGGAGCCCACGTTGCCCAGGCCGATGACGCCCACGGTGCGGCCCTTGATCTCCTGGCCCACGAAGGCCTTCTTGGCGGCTTCGGCGTGCACGTAGGCATCCGGGTCCTCCTCGTGGTCGCGGCACCACTTGATGCCGCCGAGCACGTCGCGGCTTGCCATCATGAAGAGGCAGACCATGAGCTCCTTCACAGCGTTGGAGTTGGCGCCGGGGGTGTTGAAGACGACGACGCCCTGGCGCGCGAAGCGCTCGATTGGGATGTTGTTGAAGCCGGCGCCGGCGCGTGCGATGGCCTCGATGCCCTGGGGCAGCGTCATCTCGTGCATAGAGGAGCTGCGGATGATGATGCCCTCGGCGTCATTGATGTCGTCGACAATCTCATAGCCTTCGCCCAGGTCGGTGAGGCCCTTCTTCGTGATGTTGTCGATGGTCTTGACCTTGCGCATGTAGATCATCCCTTCGTGTGGGGCGGGCTAGGGTGCCTGCCGTTCGCTGTATGTGTGGGGCGCCCCCGGCCGTGCCGGGTCGCCTATTGTTTTTCGGTGCGATACGCGCGATGCGCGCGCGTTTAGACGTTTGCGCTTTCGTAGTCGCGCATGAACTTGGCCAGCGCTTCCACGTTTTCCTGGGGCACGGCGTTGTAGATGCTCGCGCGCATGCCGCCTACGCTGCGGTGGCCCTTCACGCCCACGAAGCCGGCCTCGGTGGCGGCCTTCACAAAGGCGGCGTCCCTGTCGGCATCTCCGCAGGTAAAGGTCACGTTCATCTGGCTGCGCGACTCAGGCGAGGCGATGCCGCGGAAGAGCTTGCTTGCGTCGAGCACGTCGTAGAGCACCTTTGCCTTGGCGGCGTTGCGCTCTGCCATGGCGGCAAGGCCACCTTGGCGGGCAATCCAGTCGAACACCAGGCCGCAGATGTAGATGCCCCAGCAAGGAGGCGTGTTGTACATCGAGCCGGAATCGGCCATGGTCTTGTAGCGCAGGATGGTGGGCGTGGCGGGATGGACGTCCTCGTGCACCAGGTCGTCGCGCACGATGACGATGGTGACGCCGGCCGGGCCCACATTCTTCTGTGCGCCGCCCCAGATGAGGCCGTAGCGGCTTACGTCCATGGGGCGCGATAGGAAGCACGATGACACGTCGCTCACCAGGGGTACATCGCCCGTCTGGGGAAGCTTCGCCTCGTTCCACTCGATGCCGCCGATGGTCTCGTTCTCGCAGATGTAGACGTAGCTGGCGTCTGCACTGGGAACAAGGCCCGAGCAGTCGGGGATGTAGGAGAACGCTCGATCCTCGCTCGTGGCGAGCGCGTGGGGCGTGCCGTAGAGTTTTGCCTCGTTGAAGGCCTTTCTGCTCCAGGTGCCGGTCAGGACGTAGTCGGCGGTGCCGGTGTGCATGAGGTTCATGGGCACGCTTGCAAACTGCGTGGTGCCGCCGCCCTGCACGAAGAGGACCTTGTAGTTGTCGGGCACGCCGAGCAGAGATCGAAGGGACGCCTCGGCAGAGTCGATGATCTGCTTGAACGCTGAACTTCGATGACTCATCTCCATCACAGACAAACCGGTGCCGTGCCAGTCGAGCATCTCGGATGCAGCGGTGGCAAGAACCTCCTGCGGAAGTGCCGCAGGGCCTGCGTTGAAGTTTAATGCGCGGCTCATGTGCTCCTCTTTCTCGGGCGGTTAGGTGCCACTCGAATGCTAGCACTCGCATATTTCGTGACGTGGTAAATCGCGAATAATCGGCGAAGTCACGAAAAAGCAACCATTTTTATAGGTTTTAGCCAAGTAAAGTGCCCGCGTCCACCGAGCCGTGCTTAGCGGAAAAGCTTCGCCTTCACGATGACGAGCGCGACTACCACGGAGACGGCCAGGGCGATGAGCACGGCGAATATAGGCGAGGAGACAAGCGGCAAGTCTTCGACGTTCATGCCGTAGAAGCTGAACACGATGGTAGGCACGGCCAGCACGACCGTGATGATGGTGAGCGTACGCATGACCATGTTCAGGTTGTTGGAGATGACCGAGCCGAACGCCTCCATGGTGCCGTTCAAAATGGTGGTGGAAACGCTCGCCATCTCGATTGCCTGTGACAGCTCGATGAGGACGTCATCGAGCAGCTCTTGGTCTTCCTCGTACAGGCGAATGATGCGGCCCGTGCGGATCTTGCCCAGCGTGACCTCGTTTGCCTTGAGCGAGGTGGACAAGTAGACGAGCGACTTCTCCAAGCCGAGCATCTTGATGAGTTCCTCGTTGCGCATGGTCTTGCGCAGCAGCTTCTCGGTGCGCGTGAACTGCTTGTTGATGTTGCGCAGGTAACTCTGGTAGGTCTGGGCGATGTTGAGCAAAAGTTGCAGCAGGAAGCGCGTAGTGCGGCGTGTGTCCAGGCCGCGGACGCGCCCTGAGGAGAAGGCGTCGATCGTGGTGTTGGGCGTGAGGCTCACGGTCACGATCATGTTTGACTCGGGTAGCAGAAGCACCGAGAGCGGTTGGGTGTCGTATTGCGTGATGGAGGGATCCTCCAGGTCGGAGGCGTCCTCGAGTGCGGCACAGTCCACGATGACGAGGGTCTGGTTCGTGTCGTCGTCGAAGTCGAGGTGCGAGCTCTCGTCGTCGTCGAGCGCGCTGCGCACGAACTCGGGCACGATGCCTGCCTTGGCATGCAGCCATGCGCGGTCCTCGGGCGTGGGGCAGGTGATGCTCACCCAGCAACCGGGCTCGGGTGCCTCGACCTGCTTGGTGCCCTCAGGGCCGGTCTTGTAAAACTCGATCATGGCTGGCCCTCCTTGGTCGGGGTCGGGGAGCGGACGGCGTGCCCGCATGCGACGACGTGCCGCAAACCGTAAGGATAAACCCCGAAAGGCGAAATGCGGCGCGGGAATCAGCAAAACATGCGCCGAATGCCTGATTTTCCTGCCCATATATGGGTGTGCTGTGGGCGGGGGTGCCTCAGTTTTCTTGGTTACGGCGGTTTGACGGGCCAGATAGCTGGACCCTGCTCTTTGCCCACCAAAAAGCCCGCCCGCAGGTCTTTGTGAGACGTGCGGGCGGGCTTGGTCGTACAGGGGAGCTGGCGGTGTGCCGGGCTCGGCTTAGCGCTTGATGGAGTAGAAGGCGTCCATGCCGGGGTAGTGGGCGGCAACGCCGAGCTGGTCCTCGATGCGCAGGAGCTGGTTGTACTTGGCGATGCGGTCGCTACGGCAGGGGGCGCCGGTCTTGATCTGGCCGGCGTTGACGGCCACGGCGAGGTCGGCGATGAAGCTGTCCTCGGTCTCGCCGGAGCGGTGCGACACGACGCAGGTGTAGCGCGACTTCTTAGCGAGCTCCATGGTGTCCATGGCCTCGGTGAGCGTGCCGATCTGGTTCACCTTCACGAGCACGGCGTTGGCGGTGTCGAGCGAGATGCCCTTGGCCAGGCGCTTCTTGTTGGTGACGAACAGGTCGTCGCCCACGAGCTGCACGCGGCCTCCGATGCGGCGGGTAAGGGCCGCCCAGCCGTCCCAGTCCTCCTCGGCCATGCCGTCCTCAATGGAGACGATGGGGAACTTCTCCACCAGGTTGGCCCAGTAGTCGACCATCTGGTCGGCCGTGAGCTCGCGGCCCTCGCCCTTCAGGCAGTACATCTTGCGCTCGGCGTCGTAGAACTCGGTGGAGGCGGGGTCCATGGCGAAGAGGATCTGCTCGCCGGGGGTGTAGCCGGCCTTCTCGCAGGCGCGCATGATCCACTCGAAGGGCTCGGCGTTGGTCTTGAGGTTGGGGGCAAAGCCGCCCTCGTCGCCCACGCCGCCGCCCAGGCCGGCCTCATGCAGGACCTTCTTGAGGGTGTGGTAGATCTCGGAGCACCAGCGCAGGCCCTCGGCGAAGGTGGCGGCACCCACGGGCATGATCATGAACTCCTGGAAGTCGACGTTGTTGTCGGCATGCACGCCGCCGTTGAGGATGTTCATCATCGGCACGGGCAGGGTGTAGGCGTTGGGGCCGCCCAGGTAGGCGTACAGCGGCAGGTCCACCGAGTTGGCGGCAGCGCGGGCGCAGGCCATGGAGGCGCCCAGGATGGCGTTGGCGCCCAGGCAGGTCTTGTTCTCGGTGCCGTCGAGGTCGATGAGCATGGTGTCGATCTCGCGCTGGCAGGTGGCGTCCTGGCCCACGAGGGCGTCGGCGATCTCCTCGTTCACATGGTCGACTGCGGTGAGCACGCCCTTGCCCAGGTAGCGGGAGCAATCGGCGTCACGCATCTCGCAGGCCTCGAAGGCGCCGGTGGAAGCGCCGCTCGGCACGCAGGCGCGGCCGAAGGAGCCGTCGTCAAGGGTCACCTCGACCTCGACCGTGGGGTTGCCGCGCGAGTCAAGAATCTCACGGCCGTACACATCGATGATCGTGCTCACAGCTCAGTCTCCTTCAGTTTGGCTTGGGCCCACAGGGCCTCCTGGTCTTGGCGGGAAACGTCGGCGATGTCGCGGCCCTCGGCCCGGGCCGCCTGCTCCATGTAAGCCCAGCGCCTGCGGAACTTGGCGCAGCTGGCACGCAGTGCGGTCTCGGCGTCGATATGCTCGCGACGGGCGACATTCACCAATGCGAATAGGATATCACCGAACTCCATCTCTGCGTCGGCGCTACCGGGAGCGGCTGATTTAAATTCCTCGACTTCGCTTTGTACCTGCTCCCACACACTATCGACACTATCCCAGTCAAAGCCCGCGGCCACGGCCTTGCGCGAGATCTTCTGCGCCTGCATGAGGGCGGGCAGCTGCACGGGCACGCTGTCGAGCAGGCTCTCGGGCGCCACGCCCTCGGCTGCGGCCTCTTCCTCGCTCTTCTTGTGCTCGCCGAGCTTGACCTTCTCCCAGATGCCGAGCACGTCGTCGGAGGTCGCGGCATGCGGGGCGTCGGCGTCGCCGAACACGTGGGGGTGGCGGCGCACGAGCTTCTCGTTGATGTCGCGGCATACCGCGTCGATGTCGAACTCGCCGTCGTCAGCGGCGATCTGCGACTGCAAAACGACCTGCATAAGCACGTCGCCGAGCTCCTCGCGCAGGTGGCGGGTGACCGAGCCCTCGATGGCGTCGACCGCCTCGTAGGCCTCCTCGATCATGTTCTTGGCGATGGAGGCGTGGGTCTGTTCGCGGTCCCACGGGCAGCCGTCGGGCTGGCGCAGGCGCCAGATGGTGCGCACGAGCGCGTCGAAGTCGGGGTGGGTGGTAGGCGCGCCGGGCCTCATGGCATCGGCGGGGTCGAGCGGGTGTTGCTGGGGTGCGTCTTGGGACATCGCTCCTCCTCTTTAGGTCGAACGAGAGTGCACCTCACCATGATAATTGAACGAACTGCCTTAAGCTGGGGTATAATGCGCGCGTTTGAGGAGAGAACGTCGTTTTTGGAGGACGAGTCTATATGGCAGAGCAGAGCAAGCTTCGTGTGGCAGGCGAGAACGCAAAACAGGTCGTGCGCGCCATCGGTCAGGATGAGTCGCTGTGCCTGCGCTGCACCAACTCCGAGTCCACGTGTCAGGCGTGCGTCGACATCTGCCCTGGCAAGGCCGTGCGCATCCCCAAGTCCACCGAGCATGCCGGCGGCTTCAAGGTGACCATCGGCAAGGGCTTCTGCGTGGACTGCGGCCTGTGCGCCGCCGTGTGCCCCACCGACTCCATCATCGTGATGGAGCCTACGGCCCGCTACCTGCGCCACCTGCTCAAGCGTGCCCAGGCCATGGCTGGCGGCACCGCCCACACGTTGTACCTCACCTGCATCGAGACGGGCATCGCCAAGGAGAGCCCCTCGGTCGTGGAGGTGCCCTGCCTGGGCGCCATCGCCCCTGAGACCTGGGCTTCGCTCATGCTCGACTTCCCCAACCTCGCGGTGTACCTGCCGGGCGACCTGTGCCCGCGCTGCAAGGCCAAGGCCGCCGAGATGCGCATCGTCGACTCGGTGATGGAGGCCATCGAGGTCGTGGGTCGCGAGATGCCCCTTGTGGAGACGCGCCGCGAGCTGGAGTGGACCGACTCTGCTGGTAAGGTGCGCAAGTCCGGCGACGGCGACGAGCCCTTCGGCGAGATGCTCTCGGGCTTCGGCGACCTGGCGCACGACCTCAAGAACGACCTTACCCATGCCGAGGAGAACATGACCGAGGAGGAGCGCTGCAACTCCGACCAGCGCAAGACTCGCGTGCGCCTGCGCAAGGAGATCCGCGTGGCCGAGGGCGAGACGACGCCGGGCCTCAAGGGCGCCGACGACCTCACGGGCACCCTCACGGCTTCCCGCGCCACTATCCTCGACGCCGTCATGCGCTTCCCGGAGATTGCGCCGCGCGTCACGCTCAAGGGCGTGCGCATCGACGCCGAGAAGGCTGGCGAGGCTGCCATGAACGCCGTGGTCGCAGGCTGCCCCCTGGGTGCCGCTCACATGCAGGACGGCGCGTGCGTGGTCGACCCGCTCGTGTGCGTGGACTGCGGCCTGTGCCGCGAGCTGTGCCCCGAAGGCGCCGTCGAGTCCGTCGAGACCTGCGTTGCCGACCTGCTGCGCGACCCGGTGACTGCCGAGTAGGAAGCGAGCGGGGGTCGAGTGCGGCGGCGGGTTTTGCCTGCCTGCCCACCGCTCACAAAAAGCCTGTCTAAAAGCCCATCTGGTGCGTTCGTATCGCTCAGGTGGGCTTTATTTGTGGGATAGGGCGGGTTCTGCGCGTGTCGCGCCGTGGAACGTCTAGGGTGTGTCGGGGCTCATCTGGCACGGTGCGATTTCGCGCCTCCGATGCATAAGAACGCGCTCGATTTGAATATGTGCACGTCGTCGCCAGCCTGTGTGCTTTTTGCAAACACAAGTGCAGCCCCTTGTCAAGAGACAAATAGGTAAATTATTCTGATTGAGTTTGCCGACATACGCGTTACGTCTCCTGGGGATCCGCGCCCCGGTGAAATGCTTCCGTATCATGCTCGTGCGTATGAGGCAACGTCGTCCAGAACTAGCAAGACCGATGTAATCGAGTCTGGGCTGACAGCAACGTTTGCCTCGCGCATTGAAGCCGAAGCATTTGAGGGCCTCTGACAGGGGGTTGCGACCCGCCTGTCCATTTTTTTGTGCCCTTGAGCGCTCGTTTTCGCGCTATGCGGCCGTTCAAGCCTGGACACAACCGACACCATGTGCACCCGGACGGGTTGCGACTTTTTGCCGCGGCTCGGACAGAGCGGGCGCGCAACAACCCAATAAGGAGACTTTTATCATGGCAACTTTTGAAGACCTCGGCCTTGGCGAGAACGTCCTCGCCGCAGTCCATCAGATGGGCTACACGGAGGCTACCCCCGTCCAGGAGCAGGCCATCCCGCTGGTGCTCGCCGGTCACGACGTGATCGCCGCCGCCCAGACCGGTACCGGCAAGACTGCCGCCTTTACCCTGCCTGTGCTCGACAAGCTCGGCCATTTTGAGAAGGGCCACGGCCCCAAGGCCCTTATCGTGACCCCCACCCGCGAGCTTGCCCAGCAGATCGACTCCGTCGCCCGCACCGTGGCCAAGAAGACCGGCCACTACGTGCTCACCGTCGTGGGCGGCGTGAGCTACAACCCTCAGATCAACGGCCTGCGCCGCGGTATCGACGTGCTCGTCGCTACCCCCGGCCGTCTGCTCGACCTGTACGACCGCATGGTTCTCGACCTCAACGACATCGAGGTCCTCGTTCTCGACGAGGCCGACCGTATGCTCGACATGGGCTTCTGGCCTGACGTGAAGCAGATCATCGACTGCATCCCCAACGAGCGCCAGACCCTGCTCTTCTCCGCCACCATCGACGACTCCGTCATGCGCACCATCGGCGGCGAGGTCAAGGACCCGCAGTTCGTCGAGATCGCCCACAAGGGCACCGCTGCCGAGACCGTCGAGCAGTTCGTGATCCCCACGAGCCAGCACCAGAAGGCGGATCTCCTCGAGTACGTGCTCGACGAGAAGGGTTCCGACCGCGTCATCATCTTCACCCGCACCAAGTCGCGCGCTGAGATTCTGGCCGAGCGCCTGAACCGTGAGGGCTTCAGCGCCGAGGCCATCCACGGCGACCGCAGCCAGGGCCAGCGCAGCCGCGCCCTTAAGAACTTCAAGGACGGCCGCGTGGGCATCCTCGTCGCCACCGACGTTCTTGCCCGCGGCATCGACGTTTCCGACGTTGACCACGTCATCAACTTCGACGTGCCCATGGACCCGGAGGACTACATCCACCGTATCGGCCGTACGGGCCGTGCCGGCGAGGAGGGCTTCTCCATCACCTTCGTCGCTCCCGACGAGGAGTATGACTTCTACGACATCGAGTACCTGATGAAGAAGACGGTGCCCGAGATGGAGCTCGAGGGCTTCGAGTTCGACGACCGTCGCGCTTGGCTCGATCCCGATCGTGACCCCACCGTGCGTCCCCGTCGTGGCCGTAAGGGCGGTCGCGGTGGCCGTGGCGGTCGCGGTGGCCGCGGTGGCCGTGGCGAGCGCTTCGAGCGCGGCGAGCGCGGTTCCCGTGAGTTCTCCCGTGGTGGCCGCCGTGGCGACCGTCACAGCGATATGGGCAACTTCGACCGTACCGAGGAACACGAGCGTCGTGCCGAGCAGGTTGAGCGCGCCGATGTCGCTCTGAACGCCGGCCAGACCGAAGCCAAGCCTGCCGGTGAGGGCACGGGTCGCAGCCTCGAGGAGCGTCGCGCCGCTCGTTTCGCCGAGACCGCTGCTCGTCGTGAGCGCGCCGAGGCTCAGGAGCGCGCCGAGCGTGAGGCCCGTCGTGCCGAGCGCGGCGACCGCGACTTCGATCGCGGCGATCGCGGTGGCCGCGGTGGCCGTGGCGGTCGCGGTGGCTACGACCGCGGTGGCCGTGGCGGCTACGGCCGTGACGACCGTCGTGGCGGTTACGGCGATCGCGGTGGCCGCGGTGGCTACGGCGACCGTGACCGCGGTGGCCGTGGCAGCTATGGCGATCGCGACCGCGAGGAGCGCGGCTACGGCCGCCGTGACGACCGCGGGTTTGACCGCCGTGACGATCGCGGCTTCGGCCGTGACGAGAAGTCCGGCGAGCAGCGTCGCGGTTACGGCGACCGTGAGCGCGGTGGCCGTGGCGGCTATGGCCGCGACGACCGTCGTGGCGGTTACGGCGAACGCGGTGGCCGTGGCGGCTATGGCGACCGTGACCGTCGTGGCTACGGCGATCGCGACAACGGTGGCGACCGTCGCGACGGCCACAAGGGCGGCTACAACCGCTCCGAGGATCGCGGCAGCCGCTACGAGCGCGGCGGCTCGAACTCCGGCAACGGCAACGGGCCCAAGCAGTATGGTATGCAGCGCTACCGTAAGCCCGGCGACCACGGCGCGAACTAAGCTGCGGAACCTGGCCTGCTGCGTTCCGCGGGGCTCGTCGCAAAGACAGCTCCGTGTCGGGAGGCTCACGTACATCTAGTACGCATCGCACCTGTGCGCCTTGCGCATCAGAACCCGCGTTTTAGTGGGCGGAACCTGGCCTGTTGCGTTCCGCGGGGCTCGTCGCAAAGAGCGCTCCGTGTCTGGAGGCTCACGTACATCTAGTACGCATCGCCTCCCGACGTCTTGCGCATCAGAGCCCGCGTTTTAGTGAGCGGAACCTGATGCGCCGCGTTCTCCAGGGGACTCGTCGCGAAGAGCGCTCCGTGCGCGGGACCTCACGCGCGGTGCGCACCTTTGGTGTACATCCAGTACGCATCGGCCCTGTGCGCCTTGCAGGCCAGAACCCGCGTTTTAGTGGGCGGAACCTGGTTTTGCGGGTTGAGCGATAGATATAGGAACGGGCTGGGGGATACTGTCCTCCAGCCCGTTTTTTGTATCCGGGCTAGGATTAACATACATTTCATCAGTTCAAATGTATGTTAATCCAACAAAGTCCCAGTTGGCGCACTTTTCGAATTTCTGAAATGTATGCTAATTTTGCTGCTGAGGAGGACTTCATGAGCGATAACGACTTTGTCAGCTTTGAGAACGACCTCGATCAGGAGGATCTTGCTTCCCATCGTGCACATCGCTGTACCCCGCAGGAGGCACGAGATCGCCTCACTGCTGGCAACGAGCTCTTCTTGCAGGGCATCCATGACCACGAGATGCATTCGGAAGACAAGCGCGAGGGTCTCATTCGCGACGGCCAGCACCCCTTTGCCGTCATCGTGACCTGCTCTGACTCGCGCGTGCAGCCGGTGGTGTCCTTCTCCATGTGCTTGGGCGACCTCTTCATGGTGCGCTCCATCGGCAACTTCATCGACCGGGTGGAGGAGGCCAGCGTCGAGTACGGCGTGGGGCACCTGGGCGCGCCGCTCGTGGTGGTGCTCGGCCACACGCACTGCGGCTTGGTGCACGCCGCCATGACCGGCGAGGCCGACGGCGTGGCCAAAACGGTTGCCGATGAGGTGGCCGCAATCCTGGACGGCGAGACCGACCCCCGCCAGGCCGAGAAGCTCCACGTCATGCACCAGGTGGATGTTCTCAAGCAAAACGAGATCATTGCCGCGGCGGTGGCATCAGGGGAGTGCGAGGTTGTGGGCGCTATCTACCACATCGGCAGCGGCCGCGTCGAGTGGCTGTAAGTCGGCACACGGGGATTTTGCGTCTGCGAGGCCGTGGAACCTTGCATCTCGGCGGCGTGGACACAGCGAGAGAAGACCCCCCGTACCTGCGAGGCCATGGACGCGACCGTGGCGGGCGTGTGGCATATATGTGCGAAGGCCCCGTGCCTGCGAGGCCATGGGGCCTCAAATCCCGGCAGTCACGGCTGAGGAGTGGGGGACTTGCACCTGCGAGGCACGGACTCTCAAGTTCTGACGGCGTGCCTCAGTTGCCCGGGGACTCTGCCTCTCAGTGCCACCGTGCCTCAGTGCGACCCGCATGTGCTTCCGTCAAAGCTTGACCCTGGTTCAGCAACGTATGCTTTCAGCGTGAAGAGGGCGCAAAACAGCTGGTCACGTGAATGTGCGGCGTGTCAGGGGATATAAACAATCCGTTCAATATGCGCCTCGTGTCCAACCAACAAAGAGAGAGCCGCCCCATGGCCTTTAACACGCAGAACCTTTCCGACAAGTACCGCCAGTTCATGAGCAGGCGAAACGGGCCCGACCAGCTCGCGCGCGATGTGTTCATCCTGTCTATCGTGCTTATCGTGCTGTCGCTTCCCTTTGGCAGCATCTTCCTGACGCTGGGCCTGGCTGCCATCATCTACGCCTACTTCCGCATGTTCTCCTCCAACCGCGATGCACGCAGCCGCGAGAACACCGCCTATCTCGCCAAGCGTCACGAGCTTGCGCAGAAGCTGCACCTTACAGGCGCGAAGAATCCCTTCGCCGGTGTTGGTGCCGCCAGCCAGCGGGCTGCCGAGCAGGCCGCGCGCAAGAGTCAGAAGGCAGCTGCCAAGGCGGCCGACAAGGAGCACAAGTACCTCAAGTGCCCCAAGTGCAAGCAGGAAATTCGCGTGCCCAAGGGTGCCGGCAAGATTCGCATCACCTGCCCCAAGTGCCAGGAGAAGTTCGAGAAGAAGGTGTAGGGAGCTTCCTTCCAAGCTTCACTGCCATCCTGCAACATAAAGCCGCCGACCTCGAAGGATACGCTTTCGGAGTCGGCGGCTTTTTTTATGCGGGACGAGTCGCCGGAGGCCAAACAGAAGCGTGCGGCTACATACCAGCAAACATTCATTCATGCAGTGCGTTCGAGTCGCTCATACGTACCGGCGTGCGGTGTCGTCCATGCCGCAACCGCCCGTCGGGCATCGCCCTCTGCGCCCTGCTGCTCCATCTGCCCGTTGAGCAGCGCTATCTGCGCCCTACCATCCCACCCGCGTGTCGAACGGCGTTCTCTGCGCCCTGTTGCCCCATCCGCCCGTCGAGCGGCGCCATCAGCGCTATCTGCGCCCTGCTATCCCATCCGCTCTGCGAGTTCACGCTTCACGGCGGTGTACTTCTTCTCGGGAATGGGAAGCTCGCTGCCGTCCTGCAGGGTCACCTTGCAGCGGGTCACGTCGCGCACAAAAGCAGGGTTGACCAGGTAGCTTGCATGGCAGCGAACAAAGAGGTCGCTGTGGCGCTGGGCGATCGAGGAGAGCGTCTCGACTGACTCATAGACGCCGTCTTCGGTGTGAACCAGCGAATGGGTACCTTTGCTATCTATATACATGATGTCGGAGCAGTTGAAGTACAACGCCGAACGGTTCAAGCCGCGCAGGCAGATGTGCCGCGTTGGGTTGGTATTCGACGCATTCGCCTCAGATGCGCCGTCATAGGTGGCGCCATAGCGCAAGAGATAGATGTCATCCGGTCCGGTATAGGCGATGGCGTTGGCCACGTTGCACAAAAGGATGCGCGGCGTGCGCTGACAGTCCACCCAGGTAAAATGGATGTGCTGGTTGACGCGGTTGGTGCTCCCGTCGGGTCGGATGCTGTCCACGAGGAACGTCATGACGACCTCGCACACATCCGGGCCCGGGGTCGGCAGCGTGGTGACCACCAGGTCGTGCACCTGAAACTGTGGGTCGTCGTGCCCTTCGCGTGCCATGGCGAGCAACTTTGCTTTTGAGCGGATAAGGCGTCCGTAGGAAGGTCCCACGAGCACCACGTCGTCATGACATGCGTCGAGGAAAGCTGCGGAGTCGCCCTCGACGTAGTAACTCCGAAGAATCTTGGCCGACAGGGCCGCGATATCGTGGGTTTTCATGGACACCTCCCTTAGGGGCGCGAGCGTTGTATGGGTACATTTTCGCAGGCACCAACTGCCTACTTTAGACCCCTGCGTCCAACTAATTGGGGCGGAAATGGGCCTAATTTATCGAAAATTCGCTCACATCGTTCCAATTGCGGCGCAGGCATACCTCCAAAGTGAGCCCTGTGTTGTCGTAGATGGCCGACCATTGGGTATTGCTCGTCACGTCCTCGGGGTTGGGATCCTGTGCCGAGGCTCGCAGCGCTTCCCAAACGACGTCTTCGCCTTGGTCGCCCTCGTGGGCACCCAGCACTTCTTCGACGGCTTCCCAACGCTCTTTGCCATGGCCATAGATGCCGTTCTTCTGGTTGGGCTGCACCAGGTCGGGGTAGAGCGCGTAGAAGTTGGTGATGGCGCGCATCGGCGTGGCCTTGAGCGGGCGGCCTTCGTCCTCGGGATCCCACTCCACGACACGGCCGTCGCCCGAAGCGTCGGTGATGTAGAAGTGGTAGTCGCGTCCCGAGGTGGCAAACATGTCGTAGTTGCTCAGGAGCTCGACGGCTTCCTCAGTTGTGGCCGCGCGGTCGAGGACGAGGCGGATGGCGAGCGTTGTGGCGATGGACTGCTTGCCGGTGTCCTGGTAGGTGGGTTCGCTGTCGAGCGTGAGCACGGCGATGGAGACGCCCTTCTCGTTTATGCCGTCGAGGCAGATGAAGGGCGCCGTGAGGCAGGCGAGCTTCTTGGAAACGCTTGCGTTGGGGTCGTCGGCCTTCACGTTGTTGAGAGCGGCCAGGCCGATGGACGTGTAGCCGTTCTTGGGCGTGCAGCGCACGAGCAGAGCCGAGGTGTCGAGCTTGAAGTCGTAGTTGCGCCCCATGCGCACCTCGCCGTTGGCCGCCATGGCCGTGAAGGCGGTGCAGGCATAGTTGGGCGCCGTCATGTGCACGGGCAGCAGCGGTAGCGACTCGGCGAGTACGGCGTCGAGAAATGCCTGGTTGTCGCGGATGTCGCGGGCGAGCAGCGCGTCGAGGTCATAGTCGTAGGCCACGTCCATGGTGTAGAGGTTGTAGCCGTCCTCATAAGAGGTGACCTGGTTGATGCTAGAGATGGTCTGAATCCTGCTGGCGTACAGCACGCCGAAGGCGACGAGCACCGCAGCGATTGCGGCGACGAGTCCGAGAACGACGCGTTTGACGATGCGTTTCATGGGGCCTCCCCAATGTCAGCTTCATGTCACTTTCAGTTCCATGGTGAGGTTGCGGGGAGCGTTTGGGTAGTGCCATTTGGCGCAAAATTTGGCCAATTTCTACTCCTTTTGGCTTTTCGGCTGCTACCATCGGAGCCAAGAGATGGGGGGCGGTATGGCAGCAGATGAGCGCGCCGCATATGGCAATGACCGCGCGAGCGGAGAGCCGCTGCGTGCGCAGGCGCAGGCAGGCGGTGTACCTGGCGATTGTGGCCGCGACAGCCAGACGGAGCTGCCGTGCGCACAGGCGCAGGCAGATGCGCTTGCCCGACTTGGGCAACCTTACGCTGCAAGGTCCCCCATGCCGCTCATGTGCACGTCCTTTGAGCCGGGATGTCTTTCACGGGCGATCGAGTCCATTGACGACGAGGACGCCCGGCGTATCGCGCGGGCTGAGGCCCTGTATTTCACGGCCGACCCCGATGGGGCGTGCTGTGAGTCTGAGCCGTATTTGACGAGCTCAAACTCTGCACTGAGGATGTCCGCCTGTTTCATCTGCGCTTATGCCAATTTGTCACGCGGGCAGATTCCCTTTGCCAAGGCCTGTCTCGACGATCTCGCATCTATGAGGCAGGACTGCCTTGCCAGCGAGGACCATACTATTCGTGCTGCGTACGTTGTGTTTGCCACGGCGGCAAACGTTCTTTTGCACCTGGATTCGACTTTTGGCGAGGATGAACTTCGCGCAATCGCTCCCTATTTGCCCGAGGGCCTGCGATTGTTTGCGGCTCATGTGGATGCGCATCGCGCGTATCTGGCGGGGGAGTACGGCAGGTGCGTTGGCATTGCGGAGACGGCGCTTGCCATGAAGCAGGGGTCTTATCCCATATCCGAGCTGTTCTTGCACCTTGTGGCCGCCATGGGGTGGATGGGGCAAAAGTCGCCCGACCGCGCCCGCGCCCATTTCGTGCAGGGTTGGGATATCGCGCGGCCCGACGGTCTTATCGAACTCATCGGCGAGCATCACGGCCTGCTCCAGGGTGTTCTCGAGACGTGTCTCAAGGACGACTATCCTGATGACTTTACCCGCATTATCCAGGTGACGTATCGATTCAGTGCCGGGTGGCGCCGCATCCACAACCCAACGACCGGCGAAGAAGTCGCCGACAACCTCACTACCACCGAGTTCACTTTTGCCATGCTTGCGTGCCGCGGCTGGAGCAACGACCAGATCGCGGCCCACATGGGGGTGTCGCGCGGCACCGTGAAGAACCGCCTGTCGAGCGTGTATGCCAAGCTGGGGATTCAGAGTCGATCCGAGCTTGAGAAGTACATGCTGCGCTAGGGGGCGAGCCCGTCTGGCCGCCAGAGGCGCGGGTGGGCACCTTAACGGCGCGGGCGCGAAACGTCAAAACGTGTAGTGTCAAGACGGGTGGTCATTTTTTCGACAAAACAGGTCATCTTTGCAGTGCGGGTTTATTTCATGCACACCCTCGGAATAGAGTAAAAGTCAAACAAGGGCGTACCGAGCATGTTGCGAATGTGCGCCGCGGGGAATGCGCGCTCCCAATGCGGCTTGCAGACCGACCGACTCGGCGCCGTCGAGCCTAGGAAGGTGGGGCCGCATGAAACCGCTACGCAGATTATTCGACCCGTCCCAAAACGTAAGCAAGATACTCGCCATCCTCATGTCGCTGGTCATGGTGTGGACCCAGGTGTCTATGGTGCCCACGGCCCTGGCGCAGGGCGACTGGGGCGAGCCTGCTGCGGACAGCGCCACAGTGGGTCCCCCGGAGGGCGAAGGGCAGGATGTCATCGGCGCGCCTGCAGCCGAACCTGTACCCCAGGTAGAGGCTGCAAGTGCGCCTGAGGTCGTTGCTGAGCCCGCGGTAGAGGCCGCACCTGCCGAGCAGCCCGCAGCAGAGGCTGCCCCGGTTGTCGAGCCTGCGGTTGAGCCCGCTCCGGCAGGGGAGACTGCGGTTGAAGCCGCCCCGGCTGAGCAGCCCGCCGCTCCCGCCGAGCAGCCCGCGACCGAGCCTGCGACTCCCGCTGAACCCGCGACCGAGCAGCCTGCAGCCGAGCCGGCTCCTGCCGAGCAGCCCGCCACCGAGCCCGCTCCTTCTGAGCAGCCTGCGGTTGAGGCAAATCCCGCCGAGCAGCCCGCCACCGAGCAGCCTGCCGCGCCTGCTCCTGCCGAGCAGCCCACGGTTGAGGCCGCTCCCGCTGAGCAGCCTGCAGCTTCTGCCGAGCCCGAGCAGCCCGCATATCCCGCTTTCCTCGGCTACGCCCACGCGGGCAACATCACCGTGAAGGTGACGGCCCCCGAGGGCGCTCTGCCCGAGGGTACGCGCGTGCTGGCCGAGGCCGTGCATCGCGCCGACGTCGCCGCCGCCGTGGCCGGTGCCGTCGAGGAGCAGGGTCGCACGCTCGAAGGTGCTGTGGCTCTCGATGTCACACTCGTCGACAAGGACGGCAACGCCATCCAGCCCAACGGCTCCGTGAGCGTGAGCTTCTTCAACGCCGGCATGAGCGAGGGTGAGGCCGTGGGCGTGTACCGCGTGGCCGACGATGCCTCCAGCGTTGAGGCAATTCCCGCAAGCCAGGCCAGCGCCAACGTCCAGAGCTTCGACGTTGATCACTTCTCGATCTACGTCGTTACCGATGAGAACCCCGTCTATCTGGCAACTTATCGCTTCCTGGCCGCCGACGGCACCACCGTTGTCGGCGAGCAGATCGTCAAGAACGGCGAGACGCTTGTCGAGCCTGCGGCCCCCGAGGTCGACGGCCAGACGTTCACCGGTTGGTATCTGGGCGAGAGCCTCATGGACTTCTCGCAGGCTGTGACCGTGAGCGCAACGGCGACGTACAACGTGTATGCGCGCTATGCCTCCGTCCTGCACATCAACTTCTACGACCCCGACGGCATGCAGATCATGCGCACAATGGTCGTTGAGGACCATGAGCCGTACGACATCTCTGGCATCAAGTACGACGTCGATGCCACGCACAGCGTTGTGGGCTGGACGGACGCCGGTGGTAAGCCGCTGACATCCGTTGCCGTGCCCGAAGGCGAGAGCAGCGTCGACGTATTCGCCGTTGTCGCCTCTGGCGTGTGGGTCGCCTTTGACGCCGCTGGCGGCACCACCGTTGACCATGTGTTCGTGAACGCCGACGAGGGTATCGTCCTTCCCGTGAGCACGCGCGCCGGGTATACGCTCGAGGGTTGGTACCTGGGCGACTCGAAGGTCAGCGAACACGACACATTCGACGCTCCCGTGACTCTCACTGCTCATTGGACGCCCGTCGAGGTTGCTTACACCGTCAACTATTGGCAGCAGCGTGTGACCGACGACAAGGATGCCGCCGATGCCGCCAAGACGTACGACTTCGTTGAGTCCGCCGAGAAGACGGCTCCTGCCGGCTCCGTCGTTGCCGGTGCCAACGACAAGAGCTACCCCGGCTTTACCTTCAACGCCAACAACACCCAGTCCAACGTCACCATCGCCGGCGACGGCTCCACCATCGTGAACGTCTATTACGATCGCGTGCTGTGCACGATCAAGTTCTATCACTATTGGAATGGCTGGGGCGGCGTTAACGAGGAGCTCATCGCTCGACACACTGGCCTGTACGGCGCTCCGCTCAAAGACGGCGAGTGGGACCAGACATACTATTGGTACACGACCTCTGACGAGTGGGCTCAGAACAGGTCTGGCTGCATCCTTCTGACCAGCTACGACTTTGAGACCGCCGGATATGCCAAGAACAAGGGCAACATAACCACCAACGACGTCGTCACGACGTGCAACTTCTATGGCACGAGCAAGCAGAGCGGCGGCACGATTTACTACTACAACGAGCAGGCCGACGGCACGTTTGCGCTTGTCAACACAGTGACAACGAGCGGCGGCACGCTGACGGTGCACCAGAAGTACACCGGCTACGACCTGTACAAGTACGCTACCGGTAGGATTAAGGGCGACCCGACCACGGCTGCGTTCTGGACGAACAAGGGCAATGCGTTCGAGGGCCAGAAGATCCAAAACGCATCGACCATCTATATCGCCAACACGCTCAAGTCCTACAACCTCACCTACCATAACGTGACCGGCGACAACAACAGGGTCGTCAGCGTCGACTACACTGCGTCCCTTGCACCGTATGCCAACTACGTCCCCGAGGACCCGTACTCCGATGGCATCGAACGCACGTTTGTGGGTTGGTATGCCGACCAGGCCTGCACGGTTCCGTTCAACTTCGCCAACGCCACCATGCCGCATGCCAACGTCGCGGTGTATGCCAAGTGGGCCGTGGACCAGGTCACGCTGAGCTGGGACCTGTGCGCTCCTGAGAACCCGAAGCCCGAGGACAAGGGTTCGGCCACGTTCGACCCCGGCACGCGTCCGGCTTCTGACTTCCTGCCCGCAGGCGCGGTGTGGGGCACCGACTACACGTTCGACGGCTGGTACACCGACGACGGCAAGCTGTTCAGCCCCGAGACCCGCATTTCCCGCGACACCAACGTCACGGGCAAGTGGCTCTACAACGGCAGGCTCTATGTGCGCTACTACAACAACGACGGTACCGTGCTGCCACTCGACGACATGCCCTATGCAGACGGCGCCAAGGTCCAGGTCGCCAGTGCCACCGGCCTTGTGGCTCCCGAGGGCACGCCCTACTTCCTCGGCTGGCTCATGGAGGACGGCACGCTCGTCCAGCCCGGTGGATCGTTTGACATGACGCGCCAGCTTGCAGGCGATGACAGTGTCGTTATCCTGACCGCCGCATGGGGTGTCGCCGAGGCCGCTACGACCATTACCTTCAAGGCGGGCGACGGCCACGGCAAGCCGGTTGTCAACACGCTCGTCAACAACAAGGGCGTAACGCTGCCCAGTGCCGATGACTTGGGCTTTACGGCTCCCATGTCTCATGGCATTGTGACTCATACGTTCGCTGGTTGGCGTACCTCTGACGGCCGCATCCTTGAAGCCGACCAGCAGGTTGTCGTCGACAATCTCAACGAGGGCACCGAGAACATCCTTACCGCCCAGTGGACACCTCGCACCGACCTTTCCTATACCGTTCGCTACGTGTGGGTCAGCGCTTTCTATGGGGGCGACCTTGTCGAGCTTGCTCCGTCCAAGGTTGTCAACAACGTGACGTGGGGCGAGGAATATTCCGAGGCCGCAATTCCGGTTGAGGGCTACACTCCGGTGAATGGGGAGAACGCTTCTAAGTTCACAATCGAGATGCAGCCTACAGAAGTTTGGATTCCCTACTACAAGAACGTCGAGCTCACTGCCAACTCCGCCAGCTTCACCTATGACGGCACCGAGCAGAGCGTCTCTGGCTTTACCTGCGACACCGAGGGTGCGCGGTTTGATTCTGGGCGCATCACCGCGGGCGCCCGAGGCACCGAGGCTGGCACGTACGACGCAGTGTTCGCTGAGGATCCCGTTGGCCTCACCGATATGACTGAGTGGTACATCGTCACCGCTGCGAACCCTGGCAAGCTGAATATCGCCCAGCGCAGTGTCGTCTTCAAGGGCGAAACGAAGACCGTCGAATACACCGGCTCCGAGCAGCAGATCACCGGCGTCGAGGCCGTGGGCCTGGCCGACGGCCAGACCTTCGAGCTGGC